>CAVBAZ010000025.1:0-2432 GCA_963593515.1 Bacteroidaceae bacterium | reverse complement strand
AGGCATCTGCTGCGGCAGGAACTGGGGTTGTCCTCCTCTTTGATGAAATCCCTCAAGTGGCGGGAAAACGCCATTTTGCTGAACGGCAGCCCTGTCACCGTCCGGGCCGTGGCCCATGAGGGCGACGTGCTGACGGCGGATGTGTCCGACCCGCCAGCGGAAAGCCCTGTCGTTCCGGTGGACTATCCGCTGGACATCCTGTGGGAGGACGAGGATCTGCTGATCCTCAACAAGCCCGCCGGGATCACCGTACACTCGGCGGCCCTGACGGAGGAGACCGTCACCGTGGCGGGCGCGGTAGCCCACTATCTGGGCTGCGATACTTTCCATCCGGTGAACCGGCTGGATCGGGGCGTCACCGGCGTGATGGTGGTGGCCAAGAACGGCTATATGCACCAGCGGTGCATGGCCATTCTTCACACCGACAACTTCCGCCGGGAGTACCGGGGCATCTGCGACGGCGTACCCCAACCGTCCGCCGGAACCGTTGACCTTCCTATCAGCCGCCAGCCGGGGTCGCTGCTCAAGCGCAGCATCGATCCGGATGGCCTGCCCTCCCAGACGGAGTATGAGGTCTTGTCCGTATCCCATGGCCGCGCCCTGTTGCGGCTGCGGCCCATCACCGGCCGCACCCACCAGCTGCGGCTCCACATGGCGGCCATCGGCTGTCCCCTTACCGGCGACTGGCTCTACGGCGCGGAGGACAAGTCCCTCATTGCCCGCCCGGCCCTCCACAGCTACGAGCTGTGGCTGCAGCACCCGCTGATGAAGGAAACGCTCCACATTGTCGCGCCGCTACCGGAGGATATGGGGCGGTTACTATAGAAAAGAGACATCCTCGCACAGGGATGTCTCTTTTCTAGCCTCGCAGAGTTCGCGGCGTCGGAACGCCGCGAAACAATTTCATTATTTTTCTGACGTCGGTGCGTCAGAAAAATTCTTCTCGGGCACAAGTGCCAAAGGCGCGCAGGGCCCGTGATCTCTATTGGCAGCAAAATCGTAAGATTTTGCGCCAGTATTTAGAGGTCTACCTTTTCATACAGCGCCGCCGCTTTCCGGAAAGTCAGCAGCATGCCCACCGCATATACCACTGCGCTGACGATCAGCACCGGCAGCAGCCGCAGCTGTGTGGCGGCGTCCAGATCGTCCAGCCAGCCCAGCCCCGGAAAATGGGGAAGCGCCTCGCACACGATCATCAGCAGCGTGACGGGAATCAGCGCCTTGACGAAGGCCACGCCCACCTTATAGCCGCTGCGGTAGAAGGAGGTCAGGAACACCGCGTTGAACACCGCGTACATCAGAAAGCCCGCCGCGAACAGCGCCAGATTGGGATCCATGCCCACCAGATTGTCCTTCCCCGGCTGCAAACGCACCGCCAGCAGCGCGCAGGGAACCAGCACCACCAGCGACAGCAGCTCCACCAGCGCCGTCAGTACGCAGCCCGCCTTCACCGTGTCCCGCTTGGGCACCGGCAGGATGGCGGAATAGTAGATGTCCTTCTGTTCCCGGATGTTCAGGAACGTGAAGAACAATCCCAGCATCACATAGAAAAAGATGATGGTATAGGGGTAGTTGGGGATCAGCACCATGATGCCGAACAGGCAGAACACCAGCGTCATGGGGTGGCACACCAGCCGCAGCTGCTTATATAATAGCGCTTTCATCCAGTCCCCTCCTCTCCACGGAAACGATGATATCCTCCAGCGTGGCGCCCCGGTCGGCGTAAGCCGCCATAAACTCCGCCACGGTGGAGCTATGGAAAATTTCGCCATCCTTGATAAAGGTGATATGGCTGGCGCACTTCTCCAGATCCGATGTAATATGGGTGGAGAACAGAATGCTCCGCTGCCCGTCCGCCACGATGGCCCGAAACAGCTCCACCAGCTCGTCACGGGACACGGGGTCAAGGCCGCTGGTGGGTTCGTCCAGGATCAGCAGCTTCGCGTTATGGCTCAACGCCAGCGCCAGCAGATACTTCACCTTCATGCCGCTGGATAGCTGATCCACCCGCTTGCTCTCGTCGATACCGAACAGCTCCAGATAGTGCCGGTACTTCGTCTCGTCCCAGTTGCTGTAAAACCGCCGGGTCACGTCGGTAATCGTAGCGACCTTCTTCTTGGGATAGAAGTCGATGCCGCCCAGCACCACGCCGATCTGCTCCTTGAACGCCCGCTCATTCTGCCGCGCGTCCTGACCGAAAAAGCGGACATCGCCGCCGTCAGGGTGTACCAGTCCCAGAATGGATTTCAACGTGGTGGATTTGCCCGCGCCATTGCGGCCGATGAAGCCCACCACCGCGCCCTGCGGCACGTCGAAGGACACGTCCTTCAGCGTAAAGGCGGGGTAGGTCTTGCAAAGGCCCCGTACCTCCAATACGTTCATTCCTATAATCCGCCTTTCTGCGAAAGGCACCGACGGGGTTATGAAACCCG
>CAVBAZ010000024.1:0-6384 GCA_963593515.1 Bacteroidaceae bacterium | reverse complement strand
GAAGCGGTACTGCGTATCCTGCACAAGGCGCCACCCGTTCCGCAAACTATTACGCTGAAGATGCCGTTCTCAAGGAAGAAATTTATACGGACAACGGCGCGACGCTCAAGAATACCGTCACCGACAAACCTGACGACTGCGGCTTTTCCACCCAGCAGAATTACGACAAAGTCATGGCCTCCACTGCGGTGGCCCGCTCCGCCATGGCTAGCGCAGACTTCGCCGAGACCCTCAACGGCAACATCTCTGCGATCAACGGCATCCTGGCGGCTTACGGCATCACCGGTATTGCGCTGCGCGAGTGGCAGCTTGAGGGCGGCAGAGTTCTGCCTACCGGCGCTGTCTGGACCAGCGGTGAGATCTCCGACTCCATCTTCGCCTCCGGCTCCGGTACTGAAAGCAATCCCTACCTCATCGCCACTGAGCAGCAGCTCCGCGACTTCGCCACCTCTCTCACCCCCAAGATCGACTACACCGGCAAGTACGTTGCGCTGGCCAATGACATCAGCGTTTCCGCCGAGGCGTGGACGCCCATCGGCGGCAGCGACTACCTCTTCAACGGCACCTTTAATGGCCGCGGCTATACCATCAACGGTTTGACCCTCGGCGCTGAGGATAAGCCCTTCGCGCTGGATAAGGAAAATCTCTACATCGGTCTGTTCGGCATTCTGGGCCCGAAGTCCGTCGTCAAAAACGTGAACCTGACCAATGTGGCCTTCTACACCACCTACGCCGCCACCGCCTATCTGGGCGGCATTGCCGGTGTCACGCAGGGCTCTACCACTTCCGGCGACTTCACCGGTGCAATCATTGATTCCTGCTCCGTTTCCGGCACCCTCTATCTGAACAACATCCAGGGCAACCACTTTGTTGGCGGCCTCGTGGGCATGCAGTATAAGGGCGCTACCATCAACAGCCACGTCAGCATCAGCGCCACCGGTATCGTTGACGGCGGCGACCTCGCCGAGGTCGGCGGTCTCGCCGGTCTCAACAACCGCGGCCTTATCGCCAACTGCTGGACCGACAACGACCTGCTCTACGCCTCCGGCAACCGTGAAAACGGCAACGAGGGCATGGCTGTCATCAGCAACCTCGTGGCCTGCAACGCCGGTGCGCTGGTCAACTGCTACGCCTCCGGCGATCTGACCACCCGCGAGTTCTCTACCTACGCCGGCATGGTCAGCGGCTGGGTCACTGGTATCGGCAAGTCCTACACCTGCTGGTACGACCTGGGCAGCACCATGATCAACGGCGCAAACACCGATAACCCCGTTAAGATGAACCCTGTCGCACCCATCGGCACCAAGGTGGCCTCCGGCGTTACCGAGGAGGGCGACATCTATACCGGCGGCCTTGTCGATAAGATGACCGCCTACGACGCGGCTGGCTATGCCGCCATCGCCAACGGCCTCAACGCCACCTTCGCCGCTTTCCCCATCGACATCACTACCTACGGCATTGATTCCACCGCGCTAAAGACCTGGACCTATGACGCGGAGAAGAATCTTGTCACCTTCGGCACTGGGTCGGCTACCGTCACATATGTCCAGCCTGACTGCGAAAAGGTGGAAAAGCCCGAACAGGCCATGAAGGACGGCACCTGGTACGGCCGTGACGACAACAAGACCACCGTCGTGAAGATCACCGTAAAGGACAACGCCGTCACCAAGACTGAAGTCATTTCCGGCGAAAGCTCCGGCGAGGCCTATGAGGCGGCCCTCGCCAAGGCCAAGTATAAGGCCATCTACGGCGACTTCTCCCACTATGAAGCGGCTGATCCCTCCCGTTTCGCCGGCGGCTCCGGCACCGAGAAGGATCCCTACCGCATCGCGAACGAGGCTCAGCTGCGCTACCTGGCCGAGTCCATCAACGCGGACGTGGATTGGAAGGGCGCCTACTTCAAGCAGACTGCCGACATCAAGCTCACCGGCGGTGACTGGCTGCCCATCGGCTGGTCCCTCAACGGCGAGGTCAACGGCAAGAAGACCCTTATCTGCGCCTACCCCTTCCGCGGCAACTATGATGGCGGCGACCATACCATCACCGGTATGACCATCGGCTCCGCCAAGAATCCTACCGATTGCATGACCACCGGTCTCTTCGGCCTTACCTCCGGTTCTCTCAGCACCAACGACCTGCCCACCGAGAACGATCAGGTCGTCCGTCTGAAGAACATCCATCTGCGCAATATCGATGTGCATGTGGCTACCCGCTATGAGACCTTCGCCGGCGGCCTTGTCGGCAGCGGACAGAACGGCATCTACATCGACAATTGCTCCGTCACCGGCGTCATCGACTCCACCACCACCGAGAGCTTCTGCCGTGTCGGCGGTCTGGCAGCCAGCGTTCTGCGCGGCGCTGTCACCAACTGCTGGACGGACGTGGATGTTTCCGGCGTTACCGACACCAACAATGTCTACGCCGGTGCGCTCTACGGCATGGATAACCGCGTTACTACCGTCAACTGCTATACCCTTGGCGATGTTACCGGCTTCTCCACCAACCCCAGCAAGGTCTACCTGGGCGGTCTGGCCGGTCAGGGCGGCGGCGTCCATCTCAACTGCTACTCTTCCGGTAACGTCGTCTCCAAGCAGGTGACCGGCGACGTTGGTATCCTCAATGGCCGCTCCGCCGGTATCTCTGTCCAGTACAACAGCTACTACAATACCGGCGCGCTCCTCCAGCAGGGTGACACCGTTATCGCCCCTGCCAAGGCTGTCGGCACCATCACCACCAACGCCACTGAGATCAACGTTGACGGCAAGACGGCGACGGAGATAAAGAGCAAGGCCTTTGCGGATCAGCTCAACAGCAATATCACCGCCTCCAACCTCAATGCCGCCATCGACGAGATCCTCAAGGCGCTCTCCGGTCAGGATGGCCGCGGCTTTACCCAGCAGAACTATTATGAGGGCAACAAGCTCCTCTCCTGGACCGTGAAGAACAACACCGTTGTATTCGGCACCGCGTCCACCGATAACACCACCGATGGCTCCGCTGGCGGTTCCACCGGCGGCACCACCGGCAAGGATGTGAAGTCCGGCAACACCGGCGACAGCAGCAATCTCCCGCTGTGGAGCGCCCTGCTGCTGGCCAGCGCCGTGACTCTGACCGGCGCCGTGGTCTATAAGCGGAAACGCGCAAGATAACAGCGCTATCGTGTCTTAAGGGACAACAAACAGCGCCGCTTTCGGGTATTTGCCCGGAAGCGGCGCTGTTGCTTTTGGGTGCGAAAACAGATTTATAGTCTCCGGATCGGCTCAAAAGCACCGGAGCAACAAAACCCGTCTCAAACATACCGTTTGAGACGGGTTTTATGTAGGGGAGGTCAGTCTAACATCAGCCTGTTATACATATATCGCAGCGGGACTGCACGTCGAAGGCCTTGAAATACTGCTCCTCGAAGGGGATCCAACGGTCGCGGAACTGCTTTGCCTTTTCCGGGCCGTTGCGCTTTTCGATGCGGCGCATCTGGTTCTCCGGATCGATGGTCAGAAACACCCGCAGATCGTAGTGCTCCCACAGAGCGGGATGGCAGGCGTAGGAGCCCTCCACGATGGTCAGGCGGTTGGCTTCCACCGTTACCGGCTCGCCCAGCTGCTGCTGGGCGCAGAGAAACGGACGGTAGGTGACGGGCTGCGTACCGTGGAGCGGCAGCAGTACCTCTTCCAGAAAACGCTCGTGATCCACATTTTCGCCGGGCTGGGACAGCCGTTCCTCCGTCCGTTGCTCGGGACGGGGGAAGAAGTCGTCCATGTGGTACACGGCGCACCGGAGATCCTTTTCCAGCCGTGCGGCCAGCGTGGTCTTGCCGGAGCCGCACCGGCCATCGATGGCGACGATGATCCGGCCGCGCAGGATCAGTTTTTTCCAGATGGCCAGCACCAGCTGGGTATAGTCGCGGTTCGTCATACGGCCTGTTCGGCAACAGGCTCAGGCTGATAGAAGCGCACCAGCTTCGTCCGATCCAGCAGCACCATCACGGCGGGGATCAGCACCAGCTGCAGGGCGATGCCGGGCAGAGCGTTCAGCAGTGCGCCGCCGATAAACAGCTGCCAGGTAAAGGCGCTGCCGCCCAGACCCATCAGCACGATCATCACCGCGCCCCAAACGAGACGGCCTGCGATCATGGCGGGGATAAGACACTTGTAGAGCGCCTTGACGCACTGCCACTTGCTGTGGGCGTACAGATAGCCGATGACCAGACCGTACACGGCCAGCTCGAAGGCCATGCCGATGGCGTTGGGGTACATGGCGGGGAAGCCAAACAGCACGGACCGCAGCAGCGGCAGCACGAAGCCCACGCCCAGACCCCACTGCCAGCCGCAGATCAGACCGCACAGCAGTACGGGGATGTGCATGGGCAGCAGCATCTTGCCGATGGCGGGGATCTGACCGATAAAGAAGGGGAGCGCAAGGCCGATGGCCAGGAACATAGCGGAAAGCACCAGATTTTTCAGGGAAGTGTGTTTCATGATAGGAACTCCTCTCTTAACGAAAACATTGAATTTTAGAAACGAAATTCGACGGACTGTATTTCCTGAGAGATCAGGTCTGCGTATTTCAGCACCAGCTTGCGGGCGTTTTCATAGGCGGCGTCGTCCATTCGGGCGGTGGGAGCGGAGATGGACATGGCGAACAGCAGCTTGCTGCCGCCCAGATAGATGGGGGCAGCCACACAGCGCAGTCCGGCGTTGAAGGCCTGATCGTCCAGCGCGTAGCCGTCCTTGTGGGCCTTGCGCAGCAACGCCAGAAATTCCTCCTGCGGCATCCTGATGGTATCGGCGCTGTTCTCATAGACCCATTTCTGTGCCGCCTCGCTCATGTGGCTGAGGAACACGCGGCCCACGCCGGTGCAGTGAGCGGGGAAGGGACTGTACAGGGGGAAGTTGGGCCGCAGGACGAAGTGCGTTTCTGCGGTGTAGATGTTGGTGATCTGGTCGCCGGAGCAGGTGGCCAGATTCACATTTTCCTCGGTGATGCGGCACAGCTCATCCACATACTTGACGGCGATCTTCTGATAGCGCTGATACTGGCTGCACTTCCGGGAGTAGCTCAGCATCTTGCTGCCCAGCGCGTACTTTTTGCTCTCCTGGTTCTGTGACAGCAGCCCTTCAAACTCCAGACTCTGGATAATACGGTGTACGGAACTGACGGGCAAGCCCACCTTGGCGGAGATGTCGGAAATGCCGATCTCCTGCTGGTCGTCATCGAAACAGTCCAGAATGTCAAACGCTTTCAACAGCGTGGACATGTATAAATTGTTGTTCATGACTGGTTTCCTTTCTTTATCTTCTCCTGTTGATGGCATTATATCATGTGTATTTCCAAAATTCAATACAAAAATTCGGAAAATGAAAACATAAAAACGGAAAGTTAAAAATGAGACAATTTGGAATGTGGCATACATATATAACAGGGAAATTGAAAACTGCATAGAAAAACGGACACAAAACTGCAAAATCTGCTAATAAATTAAAGAAAACTGGCGAGATGCACAAAAATTGCGAGGAATATTTGTAAAAATGCTTTTCCGAATATCGGAAAACTAGCTTGCAAACGTTTTTGCGATTTGATAAGATAGCCACACAAAACGGAAGGGAAAGCAAAACCTGTTTCCGAATTTTCCTGTTGAAGAAAGCAGAAAAAGGAGAATACAAAATGGATTTCACGCTGTCCAAAGAGCATGAGATGCTCCGCAAGATGTACCGCGAATTTGCGCAGAACGAGGTCAAGCCTCTGGCGCAGGAGATCGACGAAGAAGAGCGCTTCCCCAGCGAGACCATCCCCAAGCTGGCAAAGCTGGGTCTGCTGGGCATCCCGTTCCCCAAGAAGTACGGCGGCGCCGGCGGCGACAACCTGGCCTATGCCATGGCCGTTGAAGAGATCGCCAAGACCTGCGGCACCACCTCTGTTATCATCTGTGCCCACACGTCCCTGTGCTGCTACCCCATCTATGCCTACGGCACCGAGGAGCAGAAGATGAAGTATCTGCCTGATCTTCTCAGCGGCCGCAAGCTGGGCGCTTTCGGTCTGACCGAGCCCAACGCCGGTTCCGACGCTTCCGGACAGCAGACCATCGCCGTGCTGGAGGGCGACCACTACGTTCTCAACGGCACCAAGTGTTTTATCACCAATGCCACCGAGGCCGACACCTTCGTGGTGTTTGCCATGACCGACCGCACCAAGGGCAACCACGGTATCTCCGCCTTCATCGTGGAGAAGGGCTTCAAGGGCTTCTCCATCGGTAAGCACGAGAAGAAGATGGGCATCCGCGGCAGCGCTACCTCCGACCTGATCTTCGAGGACTGCATCGTCCCCAAGGAGAACCTGCTGGGTCAGGAGGGCAAGGGCTTCAAGGTGGCCATGGGCACGCTGGACGGC
>CAVBAZ010000023.1:0-9578 GCA_963593515.1 Bacteroidaceae bacterium | reverse complement strand
CAATATCACCAATGAATGGCAGCCAAAAGCCGTCATTATCCCAGCAGGCTTCTCTTGTGGCGAAACATACAAAAACGGTAGGTGAGTCCTGTCGAATTTTCTTACAAATGGCCGGAATATAAAAAAGGGGGTTGACAAATGGCGTTGAAAGCGTTACCATGCCACCATCCAAGGCGGACACGCCATTGAGAACCGAGGAAAGGAGAAAATCAGTGATGAAGAAGCTGAGCGCCGTGATGATGATGTCTATGGAGATGTGCATGTGCCGCATGTGCATGTTTTGTCGCGCTCAATTTGGTCAACTGATTTTCCCTGACGGTAAGGCGTCCTGCTGAAACAGGATGAATAACAGTCATGAACGGTGGAAGGTCGATTGACCTGCCACCGTTTTATTTTTGTTCTTCACCCACAAATTCAATTGATGAAAAAAGGAGACAAACACCATGAAAAAGCACAACTACTTCGTGAAGCTGGCCACGCTGGCACTGGCGCTGGTCCTGACCCTGAGCCTGACCGCCTGCGGCGGCAACAGCAACACCACTGACGGCGACGATACCCAGCCCGTCATCAAGATCGCTGTTCCCAACGACACCACCAACGAAGCCCGCGCCCTGCTGCTGCTGCAGGAGAACGGCATCATCAAGCTGGCTGACGGCGCAGGCATCACTGCCACCAAGAACGACATCGTGGAGAATCCCTACAACGTTGAGATCGTCGAGGCCGAGGCCGCTCAGCTGCCCAACCAGCTGCAGGATGTGGACTACGCCGTCATCAACAGCAACTACGCCATCAACGCCGGTCTGAACCCCGTCAGCGATTCCCTGCTGATCGAGGGCAGCGCCTCCGCTTACGCCAACATCCTGACCGTGAAGGAAGGCAACGAGACCTCCCCCAAGACTCTGGCCCTGAAGGCTGCTCTGGAGAGCCAGCAGGTGGTTGATTTCATCAATGAGAAGTACAACGGCTCCGTGGTCTCCGTGGTGGAGAACCCCACCGACGGCTATGACGCTTCCGTGGATTACGACGCCCTGAATGGCGAGACCATCACCATCGCCGCCTCCCCCACGCCCCACGCCGAGATCTTGGAGATCGCCAAGACCATCCTGGCCGACAAGGGCATCACCCTGGACATTCAGGTCTACAATGACTATGTTGTGCCCAACACCGTGGTGGATGACGGCACCGTGGACGCCAACTACTTCCAGCACCTGCCCTATCTGGAGGACTTCAATGCCCAGAACGGCACTCACATCGTCTCTGTTTCCGCCATCCACGTGGAGCCCATGGGCCTGTACGGCGGCAAGCAGACCACTCTGGACGCTGTGACTGCCAGCAAGTAAGGAAGAAGGAGGGAGACGTCCATGATCGAACTGAAACACGTCAGCAAGACGTTTGATTCCGGCACTGCCGGAGGGGTAGACGCGCTCAAGGACGTCTCCCTTACCATTGAGGATGGGGACATCTACGGTATCATCGGCATGTCCGGCGCCGGCAAGAGCACGCTGGTGCGGTGCATCAACCTGCTGGAGCGTCCCACCAGCGGCGAGATCGTGGTGAACGGCCAGCGGCTGGACACCATGACCCCCGCCCAGCTGCGTGAGGCACGCCGGGGCATCACCATGATCTTCCAGCACTTCAACCTGCTGATGCAGCGGACCTGTTTGAAGAACGTATGCTTCCCCATGGAGCTGGTGGGCGTAAAGAAGGCTGACGCCGAGAAACGCGCCCGTGAGCTGCTGGAGCTGGTGGGCCTGCCTGACAAGGCCAACGCCTACCCCGCTCAGCTCTCCGGCGGCCAGCAGCAGCGCGTGGCCATTGCCCGCGCGTTGGCCACCGATCCCAAGGTGCTGCTGTGCGACGAGGCCACCAGCGCCCTTGACCCCAACACCACCCGGCAGATTTTGGAGCTGATCCGGGACATCAACAAAAAGCTGGGCATCACCGTGGTGGTCATCACCCACCAAATGAGCGTGGTGAAGGAAATTTGCAGCCACGTTGCCATTCTGGACGGCGGCGTGGTGGCGGAATCCGGTCTGGTAGGCACGGTATTCGCCGCACCCAAGTCCGCCGCGGGACGCCGTCTGGTGTTCCCCGGCGGCGCCGACGCGCAGGTATACGATCCCTCCGGCGAGCGGCTGGTGCGTCTGGTGTTCAAGGACAGTAAGACCACCAGTATTCCCATGGTGGCGCGGCTGGCGGCGGAGGAGAACATCTTCTGCAACGTCATTTCCGCCAGCACCCAGAGCCTTTCCGAAGAGGTTTACGGCAGCATGATGCTGGGCATCCCCAGCGCCCACTTTGACCGGGCTGTTGCCTTTATCAAAACCATCGCCAATGTGCAGGTAGAGGAGGTCGATCACGATGTACAGTAATCTGTTCAGCGCCCAGTCCGTACAGGACCTGATGACGGTGCTGCCCTCCCTGCCCTTCGCCATCTGGGAGACCTTTTACATGACGGTGCTCAGTACGGCGCTGTCGCTGGTAATCGGTCTGCCCTTGGGCGTGCTGCTGGTGGTGGGCGAAAAGGGCGGCGTACTGCCCCTGCCCCGCTGGCTGATGCAGGTGTTGAATGTGATCATCAACCTGCTGCGGTCTGTGCCGTTCCTGATTTTGATGATCATGGTGTTTCCCCTGTCCCGCCTGCTGATCGGCACCTCCATCGGTACCACGGCCACCATCGTGCCGCTGGTGGCGGCAGCCTTCCCCTTCGTGGCCCGTCTGGTGGAGACCAGCCTCCGCGAGGTAGACGGCAACATCATCGAGGCCGCCCAGAGCATGGGCGCCACGCCCATGCAGATCATCTGCAAGGTGATGATCCCGGAGAGCGTCCCCTCTCTCATCCAGAACGTGACCATCGCACTGACCACCATTCTGGGCTACTCCGCCATGAGCGGTATCATCGGCGGCGGCGGTCTGGGCAAGATCGCCATTGACTACGGCTACTATCGTTATAAGTATCTGGTGATGCTGGTGGCGGTGGTGCTGCTGATCCTGCTGGTGCAGCTGTTCCAGAGTCTGGGAACGTGGCTCAGCAAGAAGTGCGACAAGAGATTGAAGTAAACGCTATTATGATAAGGAACCGGGCGGGGTCACCCCCGTCCGGTTTTTTGCATATCAGCTCGCACGCAATGCAAGTTTCATATGCGCAACATGCATTTTTTTGCGTTTGACGAAATTTTCACATTGTTTATCGCCGAAAAATGAATTTTGCAAAAATAATACTTGCAAAACAGTGATAGCAGGTTTATAATGGGCTCGTATTTGAGGGACGCCCACGGGGCGCGGCTATGGAAAGGAGCACACCATCATGAGCAACAACGGCGGAACACTTGAGAAATTCGCAGGCTCCCTGAGCCAGCTGATTCGAAACGAATACGCCATCGGCGAGGAATATTACCGGGGCGACGTAAAGCGCGGCCTGCGCAACAGCGACGGCACCGGCGTACTGGCGGGCGTGTCCAAGGTGGGCAGCGTGCAGGGCTATTTCATTCAGGACGGCCAGCGTATCCCCAAGCCCGGCCAGCTGTACTACCGCGGCATCGAGCTGAACGAGATCGTGGAGGCCCACCGCAAGGCCAATACCTTCGGCTACGAGGAGGTGGCCTACCTGCTGCTGCTGGGCTATCTGCCCTCCAAGACAGAGCTGCAGTACTTCAACGAAATCATGAAGCGGGCCAGAAAGCTGCCTGACGGCTTTACCGAGGACATGATCATGCGGCACCCCAGCCGGAACATCATGAACAAGCTGGCCCGCAGCGTGCTGGCGCTGTATTCCTACGACGACAATCCCGACGACACGTCGGTGGAAAATATGCTGCTGCAATCCATCAAGCTGGTGGGCTGCTTCCCCTCCATCGTGGCCAACGCCTACGCGGTGAAGCGCCACTATTTCCAAGGGGATTCCCTGCACATCCACTTCCCGGAGGACAATCTGTCCACGGCGGAGAATTTTCTGCGGATGATCCGCCCCGACAAGCAGTACACCGAGGAGGAGGCCCATCTGCTGGATATGATGCTGATGGTGCATGCCGAGCACGGCGGCGGCAACAACTCCACCTTCGTCTGCCGCGCCATGTCCTCCAGCGGCACGGATACCTACAGCGCCATCGCCGGCGCGGTAGGCTCCCTGAAGGGCCCGCTGCACGGCGGCGCCAACGCCAAGGTCATGGAGATGTTCCAGTACATCAAGGAGAATGTAGACACCCACGACGACGGCTCTATCCGGGACTATCTGAACAAGCTGCTGGACGGCGAGACCGGTGATAAATCCGGCAAAATTTACGGTCTGGGCCATGCGGTGTATACCATCTCCGATCCCCGCGCGGTGTTGCTGAAAAAGTACGCACAGCATATGGCGGAGATCAAGGGCTACGCTGAGGACTTCGCCCTGCTGCAAAAGGTGGAGGAGCTGGGCATCCCGCTGGTGCAGGAGCGCCGCCATAACGACACGCCCATGTGCGCCAACGTGGACATGTATTCCGGTCTTGTCTACACCATGCTGGGCATCCCCGAGGATGTGTTCACGCCGTTGTTCGCCTCCGCCCGTATCGCGGGCTGGTGCGCCAACCGCATCGAGGAGGTGGTGACCTGCCACCGGATCATGCGTCCCGCCTACCGCGCCGTCACCATCAAGGATCACTATGTCCCCATGGAGCAGCGCACGGCAAAGCTGGTCACCCTCGCGGAATAAAACGATATCTCCGGTTTTCCACATAGAGAAGGAAGCGGCACGAATGTGCCGCTTCCTTCTCTATGTGGGGATGTTGATCGCTGCCCGTTCAACAGGCTTCCTTCTCGTCAAAGGACATTCGCTCCAACACATAATCCTTCATCTCGTCCACCAGCGCCTGCCGCTTGGGATGGCGCAGATAGTCGTTCAGATATTCCGGCCCTTCCAGATGCATGACCACCATGATATCCGCGTTGGAGTCCCTCTCGGTTTCGCAGCGGTACACATTTGTATCATGTACAAAGGGCAGCTCCATTTCCAATTCTGCGCATGCCTTGCGGCAGCGGAAATAGATGCTGGTCACATCCGCGTCTTTCGTCAGCTTCAAGAGAATATAGTGTACCATTCTTAGGACCTCCTTCAATTATTATTGCCCTACGTTAGCGCAATTTTTAACAATTGTCAAGTCCTTTTTTCGTCGTTTCCACTATATGCAGTAATCTAAAATTGTGCAAATGTTTCAAAAAATCCGCGTTTTCCACTTCATTCACGAAAAGCGTTAAAGAAATATGCGCAATTTTTAACAAAAAATTTTTCTCAATTTTGTCTGCCGCACGGCGTCAATCATTCATGCCGTGCGAACAAACCGACACCCTCGCCTTCTATGAGATCGAAGGTATCACATCAAAAGAGACGGTACTCGCGCACCGTCTCTTTTCCCTATTTTTCTTTTCCAGATATCACCGTTGGAAGCGTACCACATACGTCCCCAGCACCTGCTGACAGGGGATGCTTGCCGCGTTTTCGACGGTGAACGCCTCCTTGGGATAGACCGTCTTGACCTCGGTGGGATAGGCGGGCAACGTCTTTCCGATGCTGACACCATGGGCATCCTCCGCCGTGAAGTTCCAACGGAACGCACAGTCGCAGAACTCCTTCCCACTGGCGATCAGCTCCGGCGTTCTCAGCCCCTCGCCAAGGAAAAAGCACCCCGCGTTATCCTTTTCCGCCGGACAGGAGCCCTCGATCCCCACGCCGGTAAAGCATATTTCAAGGAAATCAGTCTTGAAGGTCACCGTTTTCCCGTCCCGCTCATAGGGCACATCGTTCCAGAAGCCGATGTTGAGCCAGCCCCGGACACCGTCCTTTTCCACGGCGGTATTGAACTCCACATAGCCGCCGCAGTCCACCCTGACCTCCGCGTTGATGCGCAGCACCGGCCGCAGCGACACAAAGCCCTCCGGCAGGATGGCCCGCAGCCTGTCCTGCTCTACGCCATACGCCATGACGAACTGTTCCACTTTCATTTTCAAACCCTCCGCAAGCCTTATTATATTTAGTATAACAGAACCACTCCCCGGATACAAGCCATAGGAGACAGCGAAAAAGCGGGCGTCGGCCCGCTTTTTCGTATTTACGTGTGGTTTCGGTCAGAGCGCCAGCAACAGAGCCGCCGCCACGGCGATCACGCCGCCCACGGCACTGACAATGCCGTAGATCTTCCGGGACTCCGGGTCGTGCTTCTCTTTGGAGAGATAGTATAGTCCGGCAGCAAGGATCAGGATGCCGATGACCAGCGCAATAATTTTCATGACCATTTTGTGTTTCCTCCCAATGATTTATTTCTTTTGCCAATTCAATAAAAACGCCGAGTTGGTGATGACCAGCACCGAGCCTGCGTTATGTACCAGCGCGCCCACCACGGGATCCAGCGTGCCGATGATGGCCAGCACGATGGCAACAAAGTTCAGCAGCATGGAAAATGTCATGTTCAGCTTGATGGTGGTCATCATCCGGTGGGACAGGGCGATCAGGTGGGGCAGCTCCTTCACCTCGTCGTCCACCAGCGCGATATCCGCCGCGTCCACAGCGATGTCGCTGCCCACGCCGCCCATAGCGATGCCCACCGCCGCCTTCTTCAGGGCCGGTGCGTCGTTGATGCCGTCACCGATCATGCACACGCCCTGTCCGGCGGCCTGATAGCCGTCAATGGCGGTCAGCTTATCCTCCGGCAGGCAGTTGGCCTGCACCTTTTGGATATGCAGCTGTCCGGCGATGGCTCTGGCGGCGTTCTCATGGTCGCCGGTCAGCAGCACCGGCTGCACGCCCAGCCGCGACAGCGCGTCGATCATGGCCGCACTCTCGCTGCGCAGGGTGTCGGAAAGGGCGATATAGCCGGTAAACGCACCGTTCACCGCCACATAGGTGACGGTGCAGCCCTGCTCCATACGGCGCTCAGCCTCCTGCGGGATCGTCAGCGCAACGCCATGCTCCCGCAGCAGCTCCGGATTGCCCGCCAGTATCGTCTTTCCCTCTACCGCAGCGCACACGCCGCGTCCGGGAAGCATCTGAAAGTCGTCCGCTGCCGCCGGGCGGATACCCGCCTTTTTCCCGCAGCTGACGATGGCCTTGCCCAGCGGATGCTCCGACATCTGCTCGGCCGAGGCCGCCAGCCGGTACAGCTCTTCGTCAGGTATTTCCTCCCGCACACTGACGGCGGCCACCACCTCCGGCGCGCCGTAGGTCAGCGTACCAGTCTTGTCAAAGGCGATCACCTTCACGCCGGCCAGCCGCTCCAGCGCGTCTCCCTCACGGACAAGGAAGCCATGCTTGGTGGCGTTGCCGATGGCCGCCATGATGGCCGTGGGCGTCGCCAGCACCAGTGCGCAGGGGCAGAACACCACAAGGATGGTGACGGTCCGGATGATCTGTCCGGAAATAAGCCATGTCAGGGCTGCGGCGGTCAAGGCAATGACCACGATCCATGTGGCCCAACGATCCGCGATGCCCACGATCTTGGCCTTGCCCGCGTCGGCGGACTGCACCAGCCGGATCATCCGCTGGATGGAACTGTCCTCGCCCACCTTGGTAGCCTCCATCTCAAAGGCGCCGAACTGGTTCACCGTACCGCTGGATACGGCATCTCCCACTGTTTTATCCACCGGCAGGGACTCACCGGTCATGACCGCCTGATTGATGGAGGTCTGTCCCGAAACGATCACGCCGTCCACGGGGACGCCCTCGCCCGGCAGCACGCGGATGCGGTCGCCTACCTGCACCTGCTCCGCAGGGATGATCTCCTCGCTGCCGCCGCGCAGCACACGCGCCGTCTGCGGCGTCAGGTGCACCAGCTTTTCGATGCCCGCCCGGGCCTTTGCCACCGTCAGCTCCTCCAGCAGGCCACCCAGCTGCATGATGAAGGCCACCTCACCGGCGGCGAAATCCTGCCCGATGCACACCGAGGCGATCAGCGCCAGCGACACCAGCACGTCCGCCTTGATGTCAAAGGCAGTCACAAGGCCGATGATGGCCTCCAGCACAATGGGCACGCCGCACAGGATGATGGCCACCCACGCCATATCAAAGGGCAGCGGCTGCCACTTTGCCAGACTGCAAATGACCGCGATGCCGGAGATCACCAGCAGCGTCACATCCTTTTTGATGCCGCCAAGCTCCAGCAGGTGCTCCAGCTTTTCCATCAGCGATTTCATAGCTATTTCTCCTTTTATACCATAGGGGGTATATGTATACTATACCCCTATGGGTATCGCTTGTCAAGAAAAAAAAGAAGGGCGGCGCCCTTCTTTTTTATGTTCAGCCCATATTGGAAAACCGCTCCACCGCCTTGGTAAAGCTCTCGATGGTCTTGTCGGCGTCTCCGTGCTCGATGCCGTCCCGGACACAGTGCTTGATGTGCCCCTCCAGCACCACCTTGCCGCAGCCGTGCAGCGCGGCCTTGGCCGCGTTGATCTGGGCCAGCACATCCTCACAGGGGACATCCTCGTCGATCATGCGGTCGATGGCCTGCACCTGCCCGATGATCTTTTTCAGTCTGCGGTGCAGATTGTCCGCATCCATGCATTGCTTCATGCTTTGACCTCCACAATCGGTATGGGTAAATTATAGCCCGCCGTCTCCGGATTGTCAACCGCCGCCGCGGGAAGCGGTAAAACCTCCAAGGAAAAAACGATGGAAAAGTCATGCCGTCGGGCGCGTTTTCCCCTGTTAGTCTATGCTATCTTTCACTTGGGCAGATTTATTCCTTTTTCTGCTATTCCTTCCCGAATTTTTGTGATTTTTGTCGCGAAAAAGTCTTGATTTTTCACCTGTCTCATGGTATAGTACAGGCGGAGATCAGGTGTATTATGATCTCTGAATCTATCAGATCAGGAGGTAATCTACGATGAAGAAATTAGGTCTGTTCGCCGCCGGTGTGCTGTTCGGCACCGCCGGTATCAAGGTGCTCAGCAGCAAGGACGCCAAGAAGGTCTACACCCACACCACCGCCGCCGTGCTGCGCGCCAAGGACAGCGTGATGGAGACCGTCACCACCGTTCGTGAGAACGCCGAGGATATCTACGCCGACGCTAAGGCCATCAACGAGCAGCGCGCCCAGGAGGCTGCCGCCGCCGTGGTGGAGGACACTTCCAAGGAAGAAGCCGAAGCTGAATAACCATGAAATGCAACATTCTCCACGAATCCGCCGGACGTCTGCGGGTGCATCTGCACTGCGGGTACATGACGCTGCACCAGGCGGACGTACTGGAATACTATCTGCGCGGCATTGACGGCGTAAACGAGGTGAAGGTCTATGACCGCACCCAGGACGCCGTGGTGCTCTATGCCGGAAAGCGCGGCGACGTTATTGCCGCGCTGGCGGCCTTCTCCTTCCCCAAGGCCGAGGCCATGGAGCTGGTGCCGGAGCATACCTCCCGCGCCCTGAACCGGGAGTTCGAGGACAAGCTGGCCATGACCGTCCTGCGGCGGTGCATCTCTAAGCTGTTCCTGCCCTTCCCCGTCACCTCGGCGCTGGCGGTGATCCGCTCGGTGAAGTACATCAAGGAGGGCCTGAAGGCACTGTGGCACGGCAAGCTGTCCGTGGCGGTGCTGGACGCCACCGCCGTAACGG
>CAVBAZ010000022.1:0-4120 GCA_963593515.1 Bacteroidaceae bacterium | reverse complement strand
TAGGATTGATTTAAGGCAATTATACCTGAAAGCTGTGAATAAATCTATTGCTTTTAGCGGCGGCAAAAAAATAACGGGTATCCAGCTTTCACCAGATACCCGTTATTTCGTTGCCAACCCTGCCTGACAGATGCTCATTTCGTAATTTTGATCCAAACCTGCTTTACGAATACCCGTCTATCGCTCTGGTCTTGTTTTTCGGTCTTAGCTTATTATGTATCAATATCCGGTATCAAAGCTTACGCATCAAAGGACGTGACCCGACCGCAGAGATCGGCGGCGCATCCGGAGTCATTATGAAGCCCTGCTGTCCTTAATTAAGATGATAGAGCTTCATCGCGTTTTTTAAGTGCAGATCCATTGCTAACTTGGTACCGTTGGCATCCCGCTTGGCGAGATACTCCATAATGAGTTGGTGGTCTGTGCCAAAGTCCTCAATCCGCTGTTCGAATTTGGATGCGCTGAACGCTTTCTTCAGCGCATCATTGAGGATATCGGCCAACTGTGTAGCAAACTCATTGTGTGCGGCGTGAGCAATTGCCGTATGAAACATGAGGTTTCCTTCTGAGTCATCGCTACCGGCGATTTCGTGCCGCTGAATTTTTGTTCCGATCTCCAAAATGTTTTGCAGCTCTTCCTCTGTGGCGCGCAAGGCGGCATAATATGCCAGCTGCGGCTCCAGAGCCAAACGGAGTTCATACAGATCATGCAGTTTCATCTGAACATGCTGCAGATGATGAAAGCCATAATCGGCGCAAATACTGGAATTTTCCGACACAAATGTGCCTCGGCCAATTTTTATTTCCAGAACGCCCTGGCCGACCAGATAACGCACGGCGGTTCGTATGGTGCTGCGGCTTACGCCAAGCTCTTGAGCAAGGGCAGCCTCGTTGGGTAACTTATCACCAGGTTTATACTTCTTCTCGGTGGTGATCATCTCGATCAGCTTTTCAATCGTGGCATCTGCCAATTTCATTATATGTAAGCCGCCCTCTCAAAAATAGTTGCCACAGACATCTCACAATCTCAAATCCAATTACAGGCGGCCGTAAGAAACATAGTGAGGCATCGAAGAAAAAGCCCCATATGCTTTTCGTCCTGCAGACTGGTATGGACAAAAATGCCAGTATTGTCAATTGATGGCACACTATATTTTAAAGCAAGGAACGCCAAAGCGCAAGGGGCAAAATTCTGTATTTTGGAATTTAGTGCCGGATCGCATACAGCGGCTGGACAGGACTACAATTCTCCGATCTCAGCCGAAGCCTGCGCACAGCAGCGGACCACCGCCCTGCGTGCTGCGTCATAGGTATCGTCATTCATTCGCAGTGTCGGCGCAGAGACGCTGACAGCAAACAGGGCCTTGCCGCCGGGTCCGCGCACAGGGGCCGCTACGCAGCGCAATCCCTCGCAAAACACCTGGTCATCTAAGGCATAGCCCTTCTGTCTGGCCTCTTCCTCCAGCGCCGCAAAATCAGCAAAGCTCATGCCAATATCGGCAGCGTTTTTCTCGTATATCCAGCGCAGACTTCCCTGGCCGAGCTCCGACATAAGGATGATGCCCAGCGCCGTGCGGTGAGCCGGGTAAGCAGCCTTCAACGTGAAGTTGGGGCGCAATATATGGGAACACTCCACCCGATGCATATAGATGATCCGGTCACAGTCCAAATAAGCCAAATTTACAGTCTCTCCGGTTTGCTGGCCCAGATATTCCATGTGGCGGATTGCTATAGAAAGGTAGGTGTTGAGAACATCCTGCTTGGATGCCAGAGAAAGCAGCTTGGGGCCCAGCCGGTATTTCCGGGTTTCCGCGTTCTGAAAGATAAGGCCGCTAAACTCCATACTCTGGAGGATCCGATATACAGAGCTTTGCGGCATCTCTGTAAACTGGGCAAGTTCCTTAATGCTGAGTTCCTGATCATCAGAGGAGAAGCATTCCAGAATATGAAAAGCTTTCAGAAGCGTCGATGTAAACGTGTTACTCATAAGCAGTGTGCACTTTCTTTCTTCGCAAGTGGGGTGAGGCGGCTATTGGCGTGAATAGCTCGCATATAACATTTGGTGACGCAGCGCAGGCAATTCGTGCACAGATCGCGGTGGATCAAAGCTTTCCCGTGCTGCAGATAGATGGCGCCGTTGGTGCAAATCACAGCACAAGCACCACAGGCAATACAATTTTCACTCAGAATTGTAACAGACATATGTCACCCATCCCGCCTTGTGTTTCAATTTAAGTATCATTATAAAGGCCACCGCAACAAAAAGCAACAATAAAATTAAATTCGCAAAACCACTATATGGAATTTATAACCGCAAAATCACATTAAAGGAAACGAATCGGCAGCTTACCTGACTCATTTCTTCGGCACAACAGACAAAATGCGGCCCGTTTCCATTTTATCAAGCGATATTCAGCTAATTCCGGCGTTTTGCATAAAATAGCGCTGTAAAAATTTGATACGTTATAATTTCATATAGTGAAATAAGTATATTGTCAAAATCGAAATTGACATATATCATGATAATATCACAGATAAAACATGATATCACATATGCGAACGTACTATTCAGAATAATAACGGAGGAGAAATTTATGAGAACACAAGAACAGTATCTGGAAAAGCTGAAAGGGATGCGTCACAACATCTACTTGAACGGAGAGTGTATCGGCCGTGACGACCCCCGCATCGTGAGAGCCAGCAGCGCGATCCGCATGACATTCAGCATGGTAGATAATCCCGAGATGAAGGATTTGATGACCGCAACATCTCACATCACCGGTAAGACCATCAACCGCTTTACCCACATCCACCAGTGTCCCGAGGATCTGCTGAAGAAGCAGGAGATGACTCGTAAGATTTGCGGCATGTGCGGCGGCTGCGTACAGCGCTGTATGGGCATTGATATGATGAATGCGCTGTCCTCCGTCGTCAAAGACGTTGATGCCAAGTACGGCACACCCTACTATGAGCGTTTCCTGAAGTTCCTGGAATACTTTCAGGAGAACGATCTGGTCTGTGCCGGTTCTCAGACGGATACCAAGGGTGATCGCGCGGCACGCCCCTCTGAACAGTGGGACCCCGACCAGTATCTGCATGTTGTTGAGCGCCGTGAGGATGGTGTCGTTGTAAGGGGCTGCAAAGTACATAACACTATGGCGCCCTATGCCGATGAACTGATCGTTCTGCCCACCCGCGTAATGGGGCCGGATGAAAAAGATTACGCCATTGCGTTTGCGATCCCTGCCGATGCCGAAGGCATTTATCTGATCGGTCGAGAAGCATTTTCTCTGGAGCGCGACGCCAATCTGGACGCGCCGATCACCTCCGCAGGTGATATCGAAAGCATGACCGTGTTCGATAATGTCTTCGTCCCCAATGAGCGCATTTTCCTCAACGGTGAAGTGGACTTCGCCGGCAAGCTGGCTCTGCGCTTCGCCCTGTATCACCGTCACTCCTACACCGGCTGCAAGCCTGGCATCGGCGACGTGATCATGGGCACTACCGCTCTGTTGGCCGACTATCAGAACATCAAGAAGCAAAGCCATGTCAAAGAAAAGCTGGCTGAAATGGTCAGTGTGGCAGAGTTGACCTATGCTGCCGGTATTGCTGCAGGCGTCACCTCTGAGAAAGCAAGTTCCGGCACTCAGGTTCCCAACGTGATCTACGCCAATGTCGGCAGACGTCACGCTGGTCACAATATCTATCACGAATTCAACATGTTATGCGATGTTGCCGGTGGTCTTCCTGCTACTGTGCCTATGACCAAGGAATACAACAACCCCGAAGTCGGCAAATTTGTACAGAAGTATGTGACCCGGCGTAAGGGCGTCTCTTCCGAGGATTGCTATCGCGCTTTCTTGCTGGCCAACGACTTGCTGTGCGGCGAGTACAGCTCCGTCATTTTCCAGGTGGCAGGCGTTCATGGCGGCGGTTCCCCCATCATGGAGGATATCGCAATTCTGGGAAGCTATGATATGAATAAGCGCATCAACATTGCGAAGCATTTGGCAGGAATTGAAGTGAAGGACGAAAAAAACAAGTAATTTATCTGCAAAAGCGACAAATAAGTCCAATGGTATGAAGTCAAGTAGGTGATGCAAGAAAATTTTGAAGAAAAG
>CAVBAZ010000021.1:0-9516 GCA_963593515.1 Bacteroidaceae bacterium | reverse complement strand
GGAGTAGCGTTAGATGATCAACATTCTCTTTTTTATCGAGTCCCTTTCCGGCGGCGGCGCGGAAAAGGTGCTGCGCGATCTGGTGAACGCCATGGATCAGGCCCGATTTGCCATCACAGTGCAGACGCTGTATCCGGAGGATGCCGGAAAATATCTCGTACAGGGGATCCGCTATCGGTACTGCTACCCCAAGGTGTCCCGCTGGAACGACCTGCGCATGCGGATAGAGGCAGCTCTTGGCCTGACCTATCCGCTGCATATCCGGGGTGCGTATGATATCGAGGTGGCTTATCTGGAATGCGGCACCACCAAGATCATGGCCGGTTCCACCAACAAGCAGGCGCTGAAGCTGGCGTGGGTACACAGTGATCTGAAAAGCTGGGACGGAGACGTCAGCGCATTTGTTACAAAGACAAGAAAGCACTATGCGAAATACGACGCAGCAGTGTGTGTATCTGAAAATGTCCGGAAAAGCTTCACGGCGCTATTCGGCAGCGCAGTCAGGGCCGTCACTGTGTACAACACGATCAATGATGCTGAGATCATCGAGAAGGCAGCTCGGCCTTTGCCGGAGGGCTTCGTCAAGCGCCGTTTTACCGTTGTGACTGTGGGCAGATTATCCGCGCCGAAGCATTTTATCCGTGCGCTGATGGCACATAAACGGCTATTGGAGGAAGGGATCGCTCACGATCTGTGGATCGTTGGTGAGGGAGAAGAGCGTCCTGTGCTGGAGAAATACATCCGTGACAACCATCTGGAAGTATCTGCAAAGCTGTTGGGCTTTTATGAGAACCCTTATGGCCTGATGAAGTGTGCGGACCTTTTGATTTGCTCCTCCATTTACGAGGGCTTCAGCACCTTTGTTACGGAGGGCTTGATTCTGGGAAAGCCTATTGTTACCACTGACGTTTCCGGTATGCGGGAGCTTCTGGGAGACAGTGAATACGGCCTTATCACAGAAAATGACGACGAAGCGTTCTATCAGGGCATGAAACGCATGCTGACTGATCCGCAGCTGCTGACGCATTACCGGGAGCAGGCCGAGCGGCGCGGCCGGGATTTCAGCTGCGAAAAGCTGGTTCGGGCCACGGAATCGTTTTTGGAACAGGAATATTTGAAAAAGCTGGAGAGCGAGCATGGGCATTAAGGTCTATTACTACATCGTCGCGGCGGTGCTGGGTGGAGGTATTTTGCTTCCCCAGCACGGAAAACAAAAGAAAGTATATATTGCGCTCATGGCAGTGCTGCATACCTTCCTCTGTGGCTGGCGGTATATGTACCTGACCGGCGATCTGCGGAAATACGCATGGGGCTATTACACGATCACGGAATCCGGATGGTTCAGCGAAGATGTTTTCTATGGGGGACGTAATTTCGGCTTTTTCTGGCTGCAAAAACTGTTTTCTTTGCTGACGGATGGCGATTTTCAGGTATTCCTGATCTTTATCGCCATTGTGACGGAGCTTGCCGTTGCCGTTATCATCTATCGATACTCGCCTGCGCCATGGTTGAGCTATTTGCTGTGGAATTGCTTTGGCTTTTACGTTTTCGGGTTTAGTGCCATCAAGCAGACGTTGGCAATGGCTTTGATCATGCTTGCCTTTACAGGTATCATGGAGGAAAAGCCGAGCCGTTTCCTGTTCTGGACACTATTAGCGGGCTGTATTCATACTCCGGCACTGGTCTTTTTACCGGCCTATTGGCTGGCAAAGAGCCGCCTGAGCATCCAGAAGCTGATCGCCTACGGTATCAGCGCGGGACTGGTATTCCTTTTCCGTAACAGGATCGTTATCTTCATCAGCGACTTCTATTATGATGAAACTGACTTCATGGCCAGTGAGCATGTCGGTGGGCGATTCCTGATGATCGGGGCATTGCTTATCGTGGGCGTGATCCTGCGCGGTTTCTCCGGAAAGGATTTCTCCAAGCTGTTCAATCTTGTATTCATTGCCGCGCTTATTCAGATGTTTTCCGGTTTTGATAACGTGTTTTCGCGCTTGGCGGACTACTATTTCCAGTTTTTGATTATATACCTTCCCATAATGTTTTATCCGGAAACGGACGAGCCTTTGCGGGGTCGCCGCCAGATCCAGCATCTGGCACTCACGCACAGGCAGCGAACCGCGACGCTTATCTGTGTTGCACTGCTGGCGGGAATTTACTACCATCAGTTGACACTGGGCCAAAATATTACCGTTGAATCAGATAACTACCTGAACTACCGTTTCTGCTGGGAGGTCAAGGACGAATGACATTCAGTGTGATCATTCCCTGCTACAGCTGTGTCAAGACATTGGAGGCCACGGTGAAAAGTGTTTGCGCCTCTGGCCTGATCGACTATGAGATCCTTTTGATCGACGACGGCTCTACAGACGGAACTGCCGAACTGTGCGACAGTCTCTGTGCTCATGACCCAATAATACGTTGCATCCATCAGGAGAACGCCGGTGTGTCCGCCGCCCGCAATCGTGGGATAAGGGAGGCACAAGGCGATTACATCTGGTTTGTGGATGCGGACGATACGGTGGATGCAAATTCTCTCGCCCATGCTGCGGAGATCGCGATCCACCAGCAGCCGGATATGCTGCTGTTCGGTATGAGCTTTGACTACTATCATCGTGGCCGTATGTACCGCAGGGAGGATCTTGTACCGCCTTGCGAAGGTCGGCTATCTCTGGAGCAATTAAAAGTCCGGTTTCAAGAGTTCTATCGCTGCAATGCGCTGACACCGGTCTGGAATAAGCTATACCGTCGCGACCTGATAACGGCACACAACATTCAATTTCATGAGGATATGATCCTGATGGAGGACTTTTTGTTTGTGCTGGAGCTGCTGCCATTCTGTCAGAACATCTATTGTCTGCCGGAGGCCATTTACCATTACCGTCAGGCGGAGGATGAGAAAGGCGCTTACCGCCGACTGTCACGAATACCTGATCTGGCGGCATATATGCAGCCCTTTGATGAACAGCTCCAAAGCTTGGGGATAGCTGATTCCCTCTGCGGAGAACTCTATCAAATGCTGCTTTGGCAGAAGATGTATTATGCATCCTTGCGGGAGACCAAAATGGTGCTTGCAAGGCATTCGATCGGCTGCTATGGGGAGAGGTACCCGCAGCAGTCAGCCGTGGCGATTTTTCTGAAAAACCAAAAGACACAACTGCGCCATCGGATCGCGGTTGCGGTAAAAAGCAGTGCGCTATATCAAAAATGCAAAACAGGGAAACAACGGCAATGAAAACACGAACTGCATATATCGACACCACCCGTGCCATTCTGATCTTCCTGGTCGTACTGGGGCACGTTCTGAACTACGCCGACCCTGAGTACAAAATAATCCCGTATATATTGGCAAGGGAGTGCATCAATTCCTTTCATATGCCGGCATTTTTCGTGATTTCCGGTATGCTGACGGATATTGAGAAGTGGCGGGCCCGTCCTTGGACGACCTACATTCTGCATAAAGCCAAAACCTTACTGGTGCCCTACCTCTTCTTTGAAGTGCTGGCCATACTGTATAAACACTTTATTCTACATTCCGTCTCCCTGCTGGACGGGATCTACCAGATGGTGACGATGCGCTGCAATGTTGGTGCGGACTGGTTTCTTCCTGCCATGTTTCTGGCATGCCTGATTTTCTATCTGTATATCCGGTATCCGAACAAGTTCCTGTGGGGCGTGGTTGCGGTGCTTTCTCTGGCTGCATTGCCGCATTTCCCATCCGGACATGGCTGGACACTTCTGTTTCGCGGTGTGCTTGGCTTTGTGTTTATGCTGGCCGGGAACCTGCTGAAAAAGCAGCTGCTTGATGTGAAGTGGTGGAAAGTCCTCTGCGCATTTCTGATAACAGCCACCGCAGCGGCAGTCTGTTTTAAGCTTTCCCTGGACAACAGCTTTTTCAGCGGAACACTCAATAGCCCAATTCTGTTTCTTGTCAGTGGCATTTGCGGACTCTATTTCGTCATGGGGATCGCACGATGGCTCCATTGGACATGGCTGGGCAAGATCGGTGAAAATTCTCTGACGATCATGGGCACACATCAACTGGTGCTGTATACCGTCCCGGGGAATTCCAGTATGTTTTGGGTCGGTGGGATGCTGCTTTTGATCGCCGCAGTCGAAGCTGCCTTGATCGTCGTTATAAACCGCATTTGCCCCTATTTGGTGGGAAAGTCAAGAAAGGAAAACGTCTGAGATGAAACGTCAACCGGAACTGGATATTCTACGGCTGCTGGCCATATTGGCGGTGATCGCCATACATAGTGCGGGCAGTCTCACGATCCATACGGCGACATTCCCGATTTCGGTCCATGTCATGATCGTCTGGTGCGTTCCGGTACTGTTCATGATCTCCGGACGCTTCTTTCTGGACCCCTGCCGGGACGTCAGCCTGAAGAAGCTCCTGACAAAATATGTGCCACGGATCGTGATTGCGTTCCTGTTCTGGTCGGCGGTGTATACCGTGTATTATGTAGTTTCCGGCATCTATGACGGATTGAGTATCTTCGGGATACTGTCACAGTTTCTGGAGGGACCGTATCATTTCTGGTATCTGTTCGTTTTGGTTGGCCTCTATCTGCTGACGCCGTTTCTGAGAAAAATCACGGCGGACGACCAGCTGCTCGGATACTTTTTGATCCTGTTCGCCCTGCTGAATATCACGTTTGAATACCTGATCTATCTGCCGAAGATCGGCCCGATCATTCAGAGCTTTGCGCAGCGCTTTCCGCTCGATATGGCAACAGGCTATGCCGGGTACTATATGCTTGGCTACTTCTTATGGCACACGAAGGATCGCATGTCCAAGAAGCTGGAGACAGGTATTTACCTGCTGGGCCTCGTGACCTTAGTGGGTACCGTGATCGCGGAAGGACTGATTTCCCACGATATCTGGGGCGAGGATTTCGTGAAGCAGTACATGAAACCCAATGTGATCGCCTATTCCTCGGCGCTGTACCTGCTGTTTGTGAAGCGGGTGTCTACGGTACATTTTTCAGCAAAAACAATTAAGTGCCTTGCTTTTTTGACCGAAATGAGTTTCGGTGTGTACTGTATCCATGCGTTGATAAATCCACTGTTTCCCTTCTTTGGCTCTCTGCCGATATTGCGTACACTGAGCATCTATCTCATCAGCCTTCTGCTTACATGGCTGATCCGCAAGATCCCTGTTGTGGGCAAGAAAATCACCTGAGGAGTACATATGGACATTGATTTTGTCGTTCTGTGGGTGGACGGAAACGATCCGGCCTGGCAGGCGGAAAAAGCAAAATATCAGGGCAGGACGCTGGATGACAGCAACTCCGCCAATCGTTTCCGGGACTGGGGGCTGATGCCCTACTGGTTCCGTGCGGTGGAGAAGTTTACTCCATGGGTACGGAAGATCCATTTCGTCACCTGCGGACATGTTCCGGCGTTTCTGAATCTGAATCATTCGAAGCTGCACCATGTGAAGCACACGGATTTTCTTCCTGTGGAAGCGCTGCCTACCTTCAGTTCCCATGCCATTGAGATGAATATGCACCGGATACCCGGCCTTGCGGAGCACTTTGTGTACTTTAATGATGACATGTTCCTGCTGCGGCCTATGCCGGAGACGGCCTTCTTCCGGGATGGCCTGCCCTGCACCTACGGCGGCGAGCACCCTATTGAACTGGTGGGTGAGATCGGCATCTGGCAGCACGCGGCGGTGAACGATCTGGGGGTCATCAACGCCCATTTTGATAAATGGACGCAGGTAAAGCATTTTGGCGGAAAGTACGCGAACCGGGCCTACCGCTGGCAGGACAACATCCGCACGTGGGCGGTGGAGAAGCTGTTTCCTGACCATTTTACCGGCTTCAGGAACCTGCATGCCCCGGCGGCATATCGAAAGAGCACCTTTGAAGCGGTGTGGAACGCGGAGCCGGAGTTGCTGCGCCGCACCACGGGCCACCGGTTCCGCAGCGCGGACGATGTGAACCAGTGGGTGTGCCTGTGGTGGCAGATCGCCAGCGGACAGTTTGCGCCGTTCAATACGGACAACGTGGTGTCCTGTGCGGACGAAAGTACTATGGACGAGCTGTGCCGCATCATTCACGCACAGAGCCACGATATGCTCTGCATCAATGACCCGGAAAAGCCGGTGGATTTTGAAACACTGTCGGCGCGGCTGCGCGGCGCGTTCACGGAAATATTGCCGGAGAAGAGCGAGTTTGAGATTTGAAGAAGAAACTGATTTTTATTACCGAAGCGCTGTGGATCGGCGGGATCGAGACGGCGCTGTTGAACCTGCTGAACCGGCTGGACTATGACCGGTACGAGGTGACCTGTCTGATTCTGCGGGATTCAAAGGAAATGGCAGGGCGGATCACATCCAAGTGCCGCTTGCTCGTCTCCGACCGTCAGCATCCGGTGTCCTTTCCGTCGGCATATGCCCATAAGCGGATGTATAACCTGATGGAGGAACCGCAGCATGCTACAACGCTGCGCCGCCTGATCTGGCGGCTGCTCTGCCTTGCGCTACGGGGGCCTGAGGCACGGCGCTATGCCGCCTATGTGAAGCAGCAGCTGAGTGGTGAGCACTTTGACACGGCGATCATTTACAGCGACCGTGCGGCGGAAACAGCCGTCCGTGCCATTTCTGCGGACAAGTTCCTGATGTTCTACCATCACGGCGCCGTGCGGAGGGAATATCATGACGAGCTGGGGTACCGGCGGGCGGAGAAGGTCATTGCCGTCTCGGAAGCGCTGGCGGAGAAGCTGAAGGCGTACCGTCCGCGATACGCCGGAAAGATCATTGCAGTCAATAACCTGATCGATATTGAGGGCGTGCGGCGAAAGAGCCTTGAGGCACCGGAGATCGTTTTCCCGAAGGATCGGTTCAACATTGTGTCCTGCGGACGTCTGTCACCGGCAAAGGGCATGGACATGGCCATCGACGCCTGTGCGGAGCTGGTCAAACGGGGTCGCACCGCGTTCCACTGGTGGATCGTGGGCGGAGGGCCGGAGGAGGATGCGCTGAAAGCGCAGATCCAGCGGCTCCATCTGGAGGAGTATGTTACCCTGCTGGGGATGCAGGCCAACCCCTATGCCTATATCCGGCAGGCGGATCTGTATGTGCAGCCCAGCCGATTTGAGGCATTCGGCCTGACGATTCTGGAAGCTCAAGCTCTGACGATCCCGGTTATTTCTACCAGAACAGATGGCGGGACGGAGCTTATCGATGAGGGTAACACTGGCATCCTCTGCGATGCCAATGCAGGGAGCATTGCCGACGGCGTGCAGACGCTGATGGCGCACCCGGAGATGCGGCAATCCTGCCGGGAAGCCCTGAAACGGCAGGATTTTGACGCAGCCAACAAGGAGATCATGCAGCAGCTGGAGATGCTGTTCTGAGCTGCCGATGAAGGAGAGTTTCATGGAAGAGCAACGCTTTACCACGGTCATCCGCCCAAAAACAGGGTGGTTTGACCTGCATTTGAAGGAAGTATACGCCTATCGGGATCTGATTTTCCTGTTTGTTAAGCGCAACTTCGTCTCGAAATATAAGCAGACGGTCCTCGGTCCGGCATGGGCGATCATTCAGCCGCTGCTGACTACGGTGGTCTTCACGCTGGTGTTCGGCAATATCGCCGGACTTGCGCCGGAGGGTGTGCCGCCGTTCCTGTTCTACCTTTCCGGTACCATACTTTGGACCTATTTCTCCAACTGTCTGACCCAGACGGCAAACACCTTCGTGGCCAACAGCGGCACCATGGGGAAGGTCTATTTTCCCCGTCTGGTCATGCCCATCTCCACGGTGCTCTCGGAACTGATCAGTCTGGCTATCCAGTACAGCTTCATGCTAATCTTCCTCATCTACTATGTGGTCACCGCGCAGGGGGTGCAGCCGAACTGGTGGGTGCTGATGACGCCGCTGATCGTCTTGCAGCTGGCGATGCTGAGTCTCGGCTGCGGCATCATCATTTCCGCTCTGACCACGAAGTACCGTGATCTGGCCATGCTGGTGGGCTTCGGCGTGCAGCTGTGGATGTATGGTTCGCCGATCGCCTACGATATGTTCCGCTTTACGGTTTTTGCGCCCGGCGGGAAGTGGCACACGCTGTATATGTGCAATCCGGTTTCTCCCATCGTCAACCTGTTCCGCTACGGCTATCTGGGAGTAGGCATGATGGAGTGGAACTACTATCTGCTGGGCTGGGGCACGACGCTTGTTTTCCTGTTCCTTGGCGTTGTGCTGTTCAGCAGAGTGGAAAAGACCTTTATGGATACGGTTTGAGGAAGAATATGGACGAAATCGCAATCAAAATCGATCATGTATCGAAGGAATACCGGCTGGGCGCCATCGGCGGCGGTACGCTGCGGGGCGACCTGCAAAGCTGGATGGCGCGGCTGAAGGGTCAGGAGGATCCCAACAGCAAGATCGGTTCGGACGCCGCCGCCCATATGGGCGAGCGGTTCCTCGCACTGGACAATGTCTCCTTCGAGGTACGCAAGGGCGAAGCGCTGGGGATTATCGGCCACAACGGCGCGGGCAAGTCCACGCTGCTGAAGCTCCTTTCCCGCGTCACAGCGCCCACAAAGGGCACCATCAGCTACAACGGCCGCATTGCCTCCATGCTGGAGGTAGGTACGGGCTTCCACCTGGAGCTGACGGGACGGGAGAACGTCTACATGAACGGCGCGATCCTCGGCATGACCAAAGCGGAGATCAGCAAGAAGTTCGATCAGATCGTGGAATTTGCGGAGATGGAGAAGTTCATCGACACGCCGGTGAAGCGGTATTCCAGCGGCATGTATGTGAAGCTGGCCTTTGCCGTGGCGGCCCATCTGGACAGCGAGATCATGGTCATGGACGAGGTGCTGGCGGTAGGCGATATGAAGTTCCAGCAGAAGTGCCTCGGCAGGATGGGCGACGCCGCCAACAGCGAGGGACGTACCGTGCTGTACGTCAGCCACAATATGAACACCATCCGTCAGCTGTGCACAAGATGCATCGTGCTGGACCACGGAAAGCTGGTCTTCGACGGCGATGTGGAAAAGGCGATCGGGCTGTATATGGACTTAAGCAGAGATGGAGCTGTAGAGACAGAGTATATATCTTACATTCGACCAAGTTGGCTCCATATGGATAACCTGCGTATCCTGTCAGCAAGGTTTGTTGGCAAGGAAACCAATTCCTTTAATCGGGGAGAAGCAATAGAAGTCGAATATAATGTTAGATACGACAAGTTGCTGGAAAATATAGGGCTGAGATTTGAAGTTCGGTCGCTTGATGGTACCGCTGTAGCAACGTCTGTCGCAACGAAACTTCCCATCCTCTGCTCTGACAAAACACAGACTTTTTGTGCAAAATATGATATTGCAAGTCTGATGGAAGGCTCATATAGAACCTACTTCACATTTTTTACTTATAATGAGTTTGGAAATTGTTGTGATGTTGATTGTGTTCCCGGTTTGCAGTTTTCCATTGAGCCAATGGGCGAACAATGTATAGCCGAATGGAATGGATCGCAGTGGGGGCATATTCAATTGTCC
>CAVBAZ010000020.1:0-3167 GCA_963593515.1 Bacteroidaceae bacterium | reverse complement strand
GCCCGGTACGATGCGGAAATCGTGAATGGTGATACGGGGATCGATGGTCTTGACCAGCGCCGTTACCTGCTCCCGCAGCGCCGTTACCTGCGGGTCGCCTACCACCACGGGATCCATATGGATCACCGCCTCGCAGTGCAGCTTGCGGGCCAGCTCCGATTCGATGTTGTCGATCACGTCGTGCAGCGCCAGCACCTGCCCATCGGCGGGCACCTCCGCGTGGAGGGAGATGATCCGCCGTCCGGGGCCGTAGTCGTGTATCACCAGATCGTGGATGCCCACCACGGTATCGTGGGCCATCACCAGCGCTTCGATTTCCTTGACCAGCGCTGGGTCAGGAGCCTGCCCCAGCAGGGGACTGATGGTGTCACGGGCGGCCTGCACCGCCGACCATAGGATGAACAGCGCCACCACAAGGCCCACCCAGCCGTCCAACTGCACATTGGCCAGCTTTCCTACAAACATGGATAGCAGCACGGCGGCGGTGGCCACCGTGTCGCTGAGACTGTCGGCAGCGGTGGCGGCCATGGCGGCGGAGTCGATCTTTTTGCCGACGGATCTATTATAGGTATACATATACAGCTTCACGGCGATGGAGACCAGCAGAATGGCCGCCGCCAGCCAGGAGAAGGTCACCGCCTCCGGATGGGCGATCTTGTCCACGGAGGACTTGACCAGCTCCGCACCCATCAGCAGGATCAGACCGGCCACCACAAGGCCGGAGACGTACTCCATGCGCCCGTGGCCGAAGGGATGATCCGAGTCGGGCTTTTTGCCCGCCAGCCGGAAACCCAGCAGCGTCACCACCGAGGAGCCGGCGTCCGACAGGTTGTTGAAGGCGTCCGCCGTCACGGCGATGGAGCCGCTGAGAGCGCCTGCCGCCAGCTTTCCGGCGAACAGCAGCAGGTTCAGGGCGATACCCACGAAGCCGCACAGCGCGCCCCATGCCCGGCGCACGCCGCTGTCCGTGACCCGTTCCCGGTCAGGGATGCACCATTTTGCCAATAGAGAGATCATAATGCTACTCCTTCGTTGCCTGCTTTTTGGCAGGATACACCCACCGCTTGGTCAGGCCGTATACCAGTGGGATCATATACAGCAGCACGGCATAGGGAATGGCCCGTTCGTCCACACCCAGCATCACCAGCGGGATGCTGCACGCGATGTTCCACGGGATCAGGGCCGACAGCACGATACCGCTGTTCTCCATGTCCACCGCCTGTTCATTGCGGTCGGTATAGCTGCGGTGCAGCAGCTGATTGCCCATGACGATGACCACCGACTGGTTGCAGAAGATCATGCCTGCGCCAAGGCTCACCGCCGCCGAGGCGGCAAAGCGACCGCAGCGGCCCGCCAGCTTGCCCACCAGACCGGTGGCGCCCTTCAGCACGCCGATACCGTCCAGCAGACCCGCCAGCAGTCCGGAGGTGAACACCAGCGCGGCGGGCTTCACCATGGAGACGATACCGCCGCCAGAGAGAATGTCCTTCAGCTGCCCAGCGGCGGGATAGTAGCCCAGCACGGCGGTCTTCAGCATCTCCCACAGGCTCATGCCCTGCACGAATACGCTGACCGCGCCCGCCGCCGCTACGCTCAGCGCAATGCTGATCAGCACCGGCACCTTGACCAGCGGCAGCACCAGCATGATGACCGCCGGCAACAGTGCCCACAGGGAGATGACGGCACTGTCCCGCAGGGCTTGCAATAAGCTCTCGTCCACCGCCGTGATGGGATGGCGCACCGACAGCACGGCGTAAACGCCGACGGTCAGCAGCACCGGAAGTACGCCGGTGCGGAACATGTTGCGCAGGTTATCGTACAGCTTCGTTTCCGTCTCCGCCGCCACCAGCGCGGCAGAGGAGGACGCGGGGGAGCACCGGTCACCGAAATACGCACCGGACAGGACGGCGCCCGCCGTCACCGCTTCGCTGACGCCGCCGGAGCGGGCCAGCGCCATCAGCACGATGCCCGCCGTGCCGATGACGCCGAAGGAGGTGCCAAGGGCATAGGCGATCAGCGCCGTCAGCAGGAACGCCACCAGCACGAACAGCTTGGGGGAGATGGCCTGTACGCCGTAATAAATAAAGAATACAATGGTGCCGCTGGAGCGCCACAGGGCCGTGATGGCCCCGATGAAGAGGAAGATCCGCAGCACGATCAGCACCCGGCGGCCCTCCGTCCACGCCATGTCCCACATGACCCGCAGACTGTGGCCCTGCTTATGGCCGTGGACGGCAAACAGCACAAGGCCCAGCGCCAGTGCCCACAGAAAGCTCTGCCCCGTAATGAGACAGGCCACCATAGCGCCCAGAAACAGGGCAAAACAGAGAAGAGTGCCTTTCATTCCGCACCCCGGATGGTCAGCGTCATCTGGCAGCACAGGCGATCCAGATCCTCGTCCGTTCCGGCGGGCAGCCGCAGCTTGCCGCCGCAGCGGCGGCAGACCAGATCCACCGCGTCACGGTGTACCTGAATACCGTACTCCGTGCTGCCGCAGGAGCAGCGGATGCCGCCCCGGGCGGCGATGTCCTTCAGCTCCGACAGCACCTCATACATAATGACGTTATCGGTAAAGGCTTCCTTTTCCTCACATTTTTCCTTCTCCGCCCGGATAGCCAGCTCCTCCATGGCGCTCTGCACCTGCGCGGTGTCGCCGGCGTAGCAGCAAAGCTGCTTCGTTTCCGGGCAAGCCAGTCCTACGCCCCGGCCCGTCAGGATGGCGCTTGCGTCCACCTCCGCCTGATGAGTGCCGCCGCACAGGCCGCAGGGCACCCACAACCGGAACTTGATGCCGTCGGTCTGGATCTCCAGCTCGCTTTCGCCGCACTCACAGGTGATGCGGGCGGCGGCCGCCTGCAGGGCAAAGGCGCTGCGGCTGCCCAGCACCGCCTTGCCACATTTGGGGCAGATGTAGCCAAAACTGCGCATTTCTTCCATCTATCGTTCACCTCATTATATAATGTAACAGCTTCATTATACGCTATGCCTTGGGGCATTTCCAGCCCCAAACGGAGATTTTTCTCCGACCGGGGCGGTGAGCGCCGCGTCGGACACAGTTCAATCTTCCATATATTGGCGCATCTGTCTAAGACCATCGAAATGTATTCATGGGGCATCGACAAAAACGCCTTGAAAATAGTGGGGGATTCTGGTAATTTGTTATGCAG
>CAVBAZ010000019.1:0-9668 GCA_963593515.1 Bacteroidaceae bacterium | reverse complement strand
GCCGGCCATCAGCGCCGATGCCAGCCGGAACGCAAGTTGGAAATAGGTCAGTCCGAACCATACCAGCAGTACGGCGCAGGGCAGCAGCATGGCCAACCGGCGGCGCAGTCCCTCGCCGGAGCAGGTGCCCCAGCCGATCCACAGCGCGGCCGCAGCCGCCGCGATCGGCAAAAAGCTCCATATATAGCCGTGGAACAGCGCCGCCGTCAGCAGACAAAGCGCCGCCACCGCGTAGCCGATGCGCCACCGCAGTTCGCCCCGGCGGGCAAGGTATTGCTCCACCTGTCCGCTGCCGGGAGCGGCGGCGGGCCGTACCGTCTCGCCCGCCAGAATGTCGTCTGCCGTCACACCGTATAGCTCCGCCAGCGCCGGAAGAATGGCGATGTCGGGAAATCCTCCGCCGCTCTCCCATTTGCTGATGGTCTTGTTGGACACGCCAAGGCGGTCAGCGGCCTCCTGCTGGGTCATCCCCGCGTCCTTCCGCAGCGCCGCCAGATAGCTGCCGGTTTTCATGGTATCCATGTGGTCACGCTCCTTTCGGTGTGGTCACAGTATGCCGCAAGACCGCCCAAATTGTCCACCCCGCCGTTGCGGAAAGCAGTCTGCGCAGCGTAGAGTTGCGTAAACAGGCCCATTTTGCACCGCAAAACGGGCCTGTTGCAATTCCTTTTTGGCAATGAAATCGAAGATTTCATGCCGGTTTTCTTAATACTTCCAGCTTCGTCCCGGTTCCATGAACTCCGCCACGCGCTTGCGGTAGCTGTCCATGGCGGCTTCCTCAAAGGCCAGCGCGTCGGAGGGCGCACCCATCTCCCGCAGCAGCCACTTGCAAAGGGGAGGGTTCAAGATCAGCAGCGGCCCGATCAGATACGTGGCCATCAGTCCGCCCCGGCGGAAGCCCTCGCCGGAGCCTTCTTCGCCGTCACGGCCCACGCCTTTTACCGTGTCGAACAGCGGCTGGCCTGTGCCGTGGGAGTGGCCGAACAGGCTCTTGAAGCCCACAATGTCCATGTCGCCGAACTTGCCCACATAGTAGCTGTTGTGCCGCCGCATCATGTGATACTCGGCGCGGGTGAGCAGCAGGCCCAGCCCCTCGATACGGGGCGCCATGTCGCTGTCGATGGCGTCGCCCAGAATGTCCAATGCGTTACCGGTGGCCAGAAACAGCTGTCCCGCGTCCACCTTTTCCGCGATGGCCTCCCGATAGGGCCGCAGAGCGTCCGCCGCCAGCTGTAAGCCCTGCTCCGTGGTGGAGCCCATGAACACCAGTGTCACGTCCCCGTCCAGAAAGGCGGGTCTGGACTTCAGGTCGGTCTCCACGATCTCCAGCGCCGGGCAGCACCGCTTCAGATAGTAGATGTTCTGCAAGTCGCCGTAGAGGTTGCACACCTCCGGGAATAGAATTTCCGCTCTCATTGTGCCTGACCTCCCTTCGCCAGCAGCTTTTCCTTCAGCTTCGCCTTCACCCGGAAGGCCAGCGGCGTGCCGTCCACGCCGTACAGGATATAGACATCGTCACCCGGCGTCAAATACAGCTTGTCCAGCGCCTTGAATTCGTCATCCTCCAGAAAAATTTTCTCTTCTGGGATGCCCGCCAGCAGCAGCCGCAGCTTATAGTCCCGCGCCCGCGGGCCTGCGCATACCAGCTGCACGATGTCGTCGTGGTTCAGGAACTCGAAGTCTGTGTCGTACATCCAGCTGGGATTCTCCGACCAGTTTTTGGACACGCCCATGCAGTTCATCATCACCAGCAGCTCCTTGCGGCCCGGTTTGGACTGGATATAGTCAAAGTTCCGGCTGCACGCCAGCGCGTTTTTGTCCTTGGACATCTGCATGATCACGTTGACGCCGCCAATCTTCTCCTCGGACAGGCGGCTTTCCAGTATCTTCGTCCCGGCAAACCGCTTCCGGATGGTCTCATGGCTCAGGCCCAGCTGCCGCAGGGCGGCGATGACGGCCATCATGTTGTAGATGTTGAAGAGGCTGTCGGTGATAAGCTCATAGGGATACGTCACGCCGTCCTTCTCCCGCACCACCATGGTGCGTGCCTGCAAGTCCACCTGCTCCGCCAGATAGTCCGCCTCGGGGGAGTGGAAGCCGCAGCTCTCGCACACGGCGTGGCCGATGTGGTGATAGCGGCGATACTCATACCGCAGCTTTCCGGCACAGCGGGGGCAGATGCGCATGTCGTTCAGCAGGTTCACACAGTCCGTCACATCGGTAGGCATCCGCCCGATGCCGAAATAGCACCGCGCGTTCTCCTCCGCCACGCCGCAGGAAATAAGGTCGTCGGCGTTGAGGATCAGCTTGCTCTCACGGGGCAGGTTCCGGCTGAGAATGTCCGCGATATACCCCGGATGGGCGTTGCGCATGATGGAATCCCGAAACAGATTGGTAATGAGGATATAGTTGGGCCGCACATAGGGGTAGATCTTCGGGGCCGACCGCTCGTCGATCTCCAGCACCGCCATGTCGCACTTCTTCACCCGGCCCAGTAGGTCGCAGTTGCGGATGAAGGCCGTGGACACGCCGGAGGTGATGTTGCTGCCCGCCCGGTTACTGAGGACGCGGTGGCCCTCCGCCTCCAGAATGTCCACCAGCATATTGCTGACGGTGGTCTTGCCGTTGGTGCCGGTGACGGCCACCATCATGGGGGGCTTGCCCACATATTTCAGAAAGTCGGGGCACACCTTTACCGCCAGCGAGCCGGGGAAGTCCGTGCCGTTGTGACGGGTGATCTTCAGCGCCGGGATGGACAGCTTGCCCAGCCACAGCGCCAGCAAAAACCGCAGCTTACCCATGTATCATTCCTCCATTGCGATGGCGCGGCAGGAGCAGCCATCAGAATTTTCAAATTTCAGCGGCAGCGTCACAAAGGTGAACCGCCGGCCGATCAGGGCGTCCAGCCCCATCAAATTCTCCGCGTTGACGAAGTCCGCACCCAGCAGCGTGATGTGATTGGGGAAGTCCGTGCTGTCGCAGGGGTCCAGCGAAATGGTATCCTCGCCTACGCCCTTTAAGGGCAGGGAGGCCAGATACGCCGCCGCGTCAGCCGTCAGACAGGGAAACCCCTCATAGTAATCGGGGCTGCCCCACTTCTTGTCCCATCCGGTGCAGAACAGCACGAACTCCACGCCGTTCAGGTCATAGACTTGCAGCAGGGGAAGGGAAATGGCTGCCTGTCCCCGGCAGTCCACCACCACGGCGGTGCCGGTGAACCTGTCCGCGCCGTAGCTGTCCAGCGCAGCGCCGTCCAACAGCATATGGGCCGGGGCGTCCATGTGGGTGCCGGTGTGGGAGAACATATGCAGCAGCGTCTCCCGATAGCCCGCCGTTTCGATGGTGCAGGCGGTGGTCAGCTTTGGCTGCTCCGTGCCGGGATACACCGGCATGTCGTTTTTGATGGTGTGGGTCAGATCGTAGACCTTCATCCGTTCGCCCTCCTTACTTGCCTAAGTAGATCATCAGCGCCGCCATGTCGGCGGGGGACACGCCGGAGATACGCCCGGCCTGTCCCAGACTGCGGGGCCGGATGGCGCTGAGCTTTTCCCGCGCCTCCAGCCGCAATCCCTGAATGTGGCTGTAATCCATATCCTCCGGCAGCAGGCGGCGCTCCAGCCGCTCAAATTCCTCCACCTGCTTCTGCTGCCGCTGGATGTAGCCCTCGTACTTCACGGTGATCTCCACCTGCTCCACCACGTCCGCCGCCAGTTCTTGCGGCGCGGGATCAAAGGGCCGCAGATCGGCGTAGCTGAGCTGGGGCCGCCGCAGCAGGTCGATGAGGCGGCACCCGTCGTTGACGGGGGTGGTGCCCCGCTCCGCCAGCAGGGCGTTCAGCGCGTCGCTGCCGGGGATGCCGGTGCGCTCCAAACGCTTGATCTCCTGCACCACGGCGGCGTATTTGGCCTCCACCGCCGCCAGACGCTGGTCGCTGACAAGGCCGATGCGGTGGCCGATGGCCGTCAGGCGCTGATCGGCGTTGTCCTGCCGCAGCACCAGCCGGTACTCCGAGCGGCTGGTCATCATGCGGTAGGGCTCTTCGGTGCCCTTTGTCACCAGATCATCGATGAGGGTGCCGATGTAGCTTTCGCTGCGCTTCAGCACCAACGGCTCACGGCCCAGCAGCGCCAGCGCCGCGTTGACGCCCGCCACAAAGCCCTGGACCGCCGCCTCCTCATAGCCGGAGGAGCCGTTGAACTGTCCCGCGCCGTACAGCCCGGCCACCGCCTTCGTCTCCAGCGTGGGCTTCAGCGCCAGCGGGTCGATGCAGTCATACTCGATGGCGTAGGCGGGCCGGGTTATCACCGCGTGCTCCAGTCCCGTCACCGTGTGCAGCATCTGGATCTGAATTTCCTCCGGCAGGGAGGAGGAGAAGCCCTGAATGTACAGCTCCTCCGTGTCCAGCCCCATGGGCTCGATAAACAGCTGGTGCCGGGGCTTGTCGGCGAACCGTACCACCTTCGTCTCAATGGACGGGCAGTACCGGGGACCGACGCCCTCGATGACGCCGCTGTAAATGGGACTGCGGTCCAGATTCTCCCAGATGATCCGGTGGGTCTCTTGGTTGGTGTAGGTGAGATAGCACACCGCCCGGTTCTCCGGCGGCTGCTTCGTCTCGAAGCTGAAGGGCAGGGGAGAGGGGTCGCCCTCCTGAAGCTCCATTTTGGAAAAGTCCACCGTCCGGGCATTGACCCGCGGCGGCGTGCCGGTCTTGAACCGCCGCAGCGGCAGTCCCAGCGCCAGCAGACGCTCCGTCAGCGCCGTGGCGGCGTGCATGCCGTCGGGCCCGCTCTCCTCGATGCACTCGCCGATGATGGTGCGTCCGTGGAGATAGGTGCCGGAGCAGATGACGGCGGCCTTTACGTGGAACACCGCCCCTGTCCGCAGCACCACCTGCGACACATGGCCGTCCTCCGCCCGGATGTCCACCACCTCGCCCTGCCGCACCGTCAGGTGGGGCTGGCGCTCCAGCGTGTGCTTCATCACCTTCTGATACTCCCGGCGGTCGGCCTGTGCCCGCAGTGACCATACGGCGGGGCCCTTGCCCCGGTTCAGCATCCGGTACTGGATGCAGGCTTTGTCCGCCGCCTTGGCCATCTCGCCACCAAGGGCGTCCAGCTCCCGCACCAGATGGCCCTTTCCCGTGCCGCCGATGGCCGGATTGCAGGGCATGTTGCCCACCGCGTCCAGATTGATGGTAAAGCACACGGTTTCCAGTCCCAGCCGGGCGGCGGCCAGCGCCGCCTCAATGCCGGCGTGGCCCGCGCCGATGACGGCAATATCAAATTGTCCCGCAATAAACTCTTTCATACGCGACCCCCGCGTTAAATCAAATAGATATTCCTTATTATAATGTGTCCCACAAAAAAACGCAATAGGCATTGTGCAATATAACAAAAGTGGCTGCTAAAAAATTGTGAAATACGTCTAAATTGAAGCTTGCAAAAAGGGAAGGGGAGGCATATAATACAAGTGTAAAATCGAGATAGGAAAGGAGCGTGATATGTACGATGCTGAACAAGTTCATCACGGGTGATCTGGACGACATGATCTTCGCGGATTGCGATTGGCAGCCCAGCGAGCGGTAAGGACACCCACTTACGAAGGAACCACGACACATCGGTGCCGTGGCGATTTGCTTTTTATCGGGAGATTTCTCCATAAAGATACACGGTTCGACAAAACCGGCCATGCCTGCTGGCAAGGGCCGGTTTTTCGCGGCCGGAGGAGCCATAAAGGCCCTGTAAAAAATTGGGTAAAAGGCCCCTCTTAACAATTTTAACGGTACATTAACAAGAATCTATGATACAATACAAAATAATTGCAGAGTCCGGCGCAGGGGAGGGATGCGCGTGAAAAAATGGAAGATCCCGTGGCCGGGACAATGGACAAAGAAGAAAAAGATCTTTCACAGCTCACTGCTGTATTCCGGAAAGGACTTCATCATTTCCGCCACGCTGTTCTTCGTTACCGTGGTGCTGTGCCTGCTGCTGCGGTCCATGGACACCAAGAACGACACCAGCTATGTGGCCGTCATTTTCTTTCTGGACGTGTTCCTGACGGCGCTGCTGACGGACGGCTATCTGTTTAGTATCCTGATCGCCGTCACCGGCGTGCTGTGCGTGGACTATGTGTTCACCGCGCCGTACTGGGAGATCAGCTTTACGCTGGCGGGCTTCCCGCTGACGTTCGTTGTCATGATGTTCATTTCAGTGGTCACCGGTATGCTGACCAGCCGCGCCAAGCAGGTGGAGACCCTGAAGCGTGAGGCGGAGCGGGAGCGGATCCACTCCAATCTGCTGCGGGCGGTGTCCCACGACATCCGAACACCGCTGACCGGCATCGTGGGCGCCACCGACGTGCTGCTGGAGCAGGAGGAGACCCTGACTATGGAGCAGCGCCACCAGCTGACGGCCTCCGCCAACGAGGATGCCCGCTGGCTGATCCGCATTGTGGAGAACCTGCTGTCCATCACCCGCATCGGCGCCCAGGGCGACGACACCAAGGTCACCAAAACGCTGGCGGTGGCCGAGGAGGTCATCGAGGGCGCGGTGGCGAAGTTCACAAGGCGGGGCAACCAGCTGCCGGTGCATGTCCATCTGCCGCAGGAGGTGCTGCTGGTGCCCATGGATGAACTGCTGATCGAGCAGGTGCTGCTGAACCTGCTGGAAAACGCCGCCATCCACGGCGAGGGCGCTACGGAGATCGACGTGACGCTGGAGCGGCACGACAATATGGCCCGCATCACTGTGGAGGACAACGGCGTGGGCATCGCCCAAGACAAGCTGAACAACCTCTTTGACAGCAGCGCCCACCAGAGCCAGCAGGGCGACCGCAAGCGCAACATGGGCATTGGTCTGTCCGTATGCAAGACGGTGATGCAGGCCCATGACGGCACCATTCGCGGCGAAAACGTCTCCCGCCACGGCGGGGCACGGTTTGTGATAGAATTACCAATGGAGGAGGAAGCCCATGAAAATTAAAGACAAGGTTTTGATCGTAGAGGATGAGCAGAGCATCAGCAACTTCATCTCCATGATCCTGACAGCCAACGGCTATGACACCATCGTTGTACGCAATGGTGAGGAGGCGCTGACCATGATCTCCTCCCACTGTCCCGACCTGATCGTGCTGGATCTGGGCCTGCCGGATATGGACGGCCTTGAGGTGCTGAAATCCGTCCGCAAGTGGTCCAGCCTGCCGGTGGTGGTGGTCTCCGCCCGGCAGCATGAGCATGATAAGGTAGAGGCGCTGGACTACGGCGCTGACGACTATATCTCCAAGCCCTTCGGCACCTCCGAGCTGCTGGCCCGCATCCGCACCGCCATCCGCCACACCCGCACCACCCTGTCCGATCCCCAGATCGCCCAGTCCGGCAAGTTCACCACCGGCGACCTGACCATTGATTATGACAAGCATCAGGTGCTGATGCACGGCGAAAACGCCAGGCTCACCGTCAACGAGTATAAGATCGTGGCGCTGCTGGGCAAATACGCCGGCAAGGTGCTGACCTACGACTTCATCATCCGCGAGCTGTGGGGCCCCAAGGCCAAGACCGACAACCAGATCCTCCGGGTCAACATGGCCAATATCCGCCGCAAGATCGAAAAGGATCCCAGCCACCCCGAGTACCTGTTTACCGAGGTGGGCGTAGGCTACCGCATGCGGGAGGGCGACTGAGCTGGAATTTTTCCTCTCACGAAAACTACATATTTTGAACAAATCCCCCGTGAAAACGGGGGATTTTTGTCGATTTTTTGCCTCATAACGGCTTTTTTATAAGAGGATAATTAAGGAAAAATACCCCCACGCAACAGCCACGTTAAGAACGTCTCCGCCTTATTTACAGCCGCCCGGAGACATAGTAAACTCTCAGTACACCGTAATTTTCCCCGGACGGTAACTAAGTAGTAAGGAGAGAGTACAATGGAAGAAAGAAAAGGCTTTGGATCCAATTTTGGATTCCTGATGGCTGCTGTCGGCTCGGCGGTCGGCCTGGGCAACATCTGGGGATTTCCCTACAAGATGGGTGCCAACGGCGGCTTTACATTCCTGCTGGTCTACATTTTCCTGGGTGTCACCTGCGGATTTATTGTCATGATCAGCGAGCTGGCCATGGGCCGTAAGACCGGCAAGGGCGCGGTCGAGGCCTACAAGGTGGTCTCCAAGAAGTTCAAATGGATGGGCTGGCTGGGTATCGCCTCCGCGTTTTTCATTTTGTTCTTCTACTGCGCGCTGGGCGGCTATTGTATCAAGTACGTCGTTCTGAACGTGGGCGACCTGTTCAACGCGGGCTTCGGATCGAATGTCTTTGCCGATACGGCGCTGGCTAACGGCACATCCGTCGGCAAGGAGGCGTGGGCGGCCCTGATCGCCAACCCCACTGAGGGCATTATCTACGGCTTGATCTTCGTGGCGCTGACCATGCTTATCGTCCTCGGCGGCGTGGGCGGCGGTATCGAGAAGGTCTGCTCCATCGGTATGCCGGCCCTGTTCGTGGCCCTGCTGATCTGCATTATCCGCTCCTGCACTCTGCCCGGTGCTGTGAACGGCCTGAAGTACATGTTCATCCCCGGCTGGGCTGTTGCCAACGGCGTGATCGATAAGGCTCCCAACATTTTCCAGGTATTTGCGACCGCCGGCGGTCAGATGTTCTTCTCCCTGTCTCTGGGCATGGGCGCTATGATCACCTACGGCTCCTATCTGGATAGAAAGGAAAACATCCAGAAGAACGGTCTGCTGATCGTGATTATGGACTCCATTGTGGCCTTCATGGCGGCGCTGTGCGTGCTGCCCGGCCGCTTCGCCCTCGACCCCAACGGCGATTTGGGCGGCCCCGGCCTGCTGTTCGTTACCATGCAGAACGTGTTCAGCCGCATGGGCAGCATGGGCCCCATCTTCGGTATCCTGTTCTACCTGCTGGTGGTGTTTGCCGCCATCTCCTCCTCCATCTCCCTGCTGGAGGTCGTCGTGGCCCACTTCTGCGACAGGGCCCGTGACGAGGGCAAGGGCGACAAGCGTAAGCCCTACACCCTGATCGCCGCCGCCGCTGTTGCCCTCGGCTGTATCCTCGTATGTGCGGACGCGCTGGGTACGACCGGCATTTCTCCGGCGGATCTGATGGGCATTGCGGAACCCAAGACATGGGCCGCCGACTGGCTGGACTTCTGGGACTGCATCTCGGAGGGCCTCATGATGCCGCTGGGCGCACTGCTGATGACCTTCATGGTAGCCTATGAGATCGGCACTGAATTTGTAAAGGACGAGATCGAGCAATGCGGCAATAAGTTCACCATGTACAAGTTCTACCGCTTCTGCATCAGATACGTTACGCCGTTGGGCCTGCTGCTGGTGCTGTACGGCCAGATCAAGTCCTTCTTCTTCTTCTAAAATTTTTGGAAGCCTGAGAAAAATTTTACATCCAAAAAGGTGCCGGAGCGTCCGCTCCGGCACCTTTTCTGCGTCTTTTCCGCCTCCAGATATGAGAAAAAGCCTCTTTTCAGCGCGAATGTGAACAATTTGTGAAATCAGTCAAACATCACGTTAAAAACTTGTTAAAAGAACTGAAAAATCGTCAAGAACTTGACAATTGCGTTAAGAGCCTATAAAATGAGAGCACCATAAATCATGAGGAGGTAAATCTCATAATGGAAAAGAAAAGCACCAAA
>CAVBAZ010000018.1:0-10973 GCA_963593515.1 Bacteroidaceae bacterium | reverse complement strand
GTTTTTGCGCTCTTTTTCGGGGTGTTCGCGATTCTTACTTTGTTTCAAACTTCGCCCTCCATTTTCCGCAGCATCCGGGTCAGGTTCCAGTCGGGGATGCTGTCGGCGTTGGACTTATCCAGACACAGCACCAGAAAATCGTCGCCGCTCTGCTCGATGGTGACGGTGCCCGGCGTCAGGGTGATGGAATTGCTCAGCAATACCCGGGAGATGTTCTTCTCAAAGGGGATCTTCAGCCGCACGATGGCGGGATGGTACTTGTGAGGTGGCACCAGAATGATCTTGATCACCGCCAGATTCGCCTTGATGATTTCCCAGATCAGTACCGCCACATACACCACATAGCCGCCCAGCCGCTTCAAAAGCCGCCGCTCGTGACTGGGATGATACCCCAGCGCGTATACGCAGAAAGCGTACACCGCACCGGCGATCACCACGCCGAACAGGCAGATCTCCACGGTGATCCTGCCGTTGAGCAGCACCCACAGGGCGAACAAAAACACGCACATGATCATTGTTTCTCGCTCCACTCCAATCCTTACAAATAACCGCCAAATGCATGCGTCTGTACGGGGACAGGGATGTATCCGGCGGTGGCTTGACTACCTTATCGCAAAACTGTTAACTAATTGTTAATTTTAGCATAACGCGCTGTATATTGCAACAAAAAACCACGGGTTTCAATGATTTTTTTTCTTGGGAAAAAGTGACAGGAATCTGTCGTTTTTCGCAAAATTTCCTGCAATTGTGCGCCGGTTAACGACAAGAAAAACAGAATTGTCCAGCAATGTCAAAGAAAGGCAGGGGAAGATGATAAATGTGTGATAAATGCAACAGACGAAAGGAACGCGGCGGGGTATACTACCATCAGAATCTAACGAGGAGGTCATGTCCATGATCCGCAAGATCATCCATATCGACGAGGAGAAGTGCGACGGCTGCGGGGCCTGCGTCAATGCCTGTCACGAGGGCGCCATCGGTCTGGTGAACGGCAAGGCGAAGCTGATGCACGAGCATTACTGTGACGGTCTGGGCGACTGCCTGCCCGCCTGTCATACCAACGCCATCACATTTGAAGAGCGGGAGGCTCCTGCCTATGACGAGGCTGCCGTTCTGGCAGCCAAGGCCGCCAGGGAGCGCCCTGTCCACACCGGCTGTCCCGGCGCTGCCATGCGGCAGATGCAGCAGAAAAAGCCCGCGCCTGCCGCCGGAGAGCAGGAGGGCCAGCTGACCAACTGGCCGGTGCAGATCAAGCTGGCTCCGGTGCAGGCCCCCTATTTTGACGGTGCTTCGCTGCTGGTGGCGGCGGACTGCTCCGCCTTCACCTACGGCGGCTTCCACAGCCGTCTGCTGGCGGGGAAGGTCTGTCTCATCGGCTGTCCCAAGCTGGACGGCGTGGACTATACCGAAAAGCTGACGGAGATCATCAGCCGCAATGATATCCGCTCCCTGACCATCGTGCGGATGGAGGTGCCCTGCTGCGGCGGGCTGGAGTTCGCCGCCAAGACGGCGCTGCAAAATAGCGGGAAATTCATCCCATGGCAGGTAGTCACCGTCAACATCGACGGCACCCTGCGGGAAAACTGAGCGCATAACAAGAAAGGATGGCATCCGTTTCGGATGCCATCCTTTCTTGTTAAAACAGCTCGTCATATACCTCGCCGTTCAGCGACTGATGAAGGTGCAGGCGGCGGAAGTCAATCATATCCTCCGGCAGCGCGTCCAGTGGGAACCAGTCAAGACCGTCGCACTTATCCGGCTCCATGATGGCGGGCGTGCCCTCATAGGCATGGACGAAGAAATACAGGTCATAATAGGTACGGTCGCCCTCCTTGCCCAGCCGGTGGCAGACGTGGGCAAATTCGGCGTCCTCCGGCCGGACGCGAATGCCCAACTCCTCGTAACATTCGCGGGCCAGCGCTTGACGGGCCGTCTCGTCCTCGTCCACATGGCCGGAGCCGGCAATGTCCCACTTGCCGTCCATGTAGCCGGTGCGGTACCGGCGGTGCAGCAGGACCTCCCGCTTGCCGTTATGGTCTCTCAGCAGCAGCGGGAAAACTGCCGAGTAGCAGGGAAAATGCTGTGCCATATCAACTGTGCTCCTTTGCGAACGCCTCGTATTTTGCCTGTACCCATTGCTGCAAGGCTTTTACGCCCTCCTCGTCCCACGGGAAGGTCTCCTCCACCACATCGGTGGCCACCTCATAGCAGTAGATGCTGTATACCGACGCACGAATCGTATTCTCTTTTTTGTCTGTGGCGAAGCGGTAGCGGAAATCACCGATGGAGCCGGTGTATACGTTGGCCCGCTTGAACCACTGGGGCGTAAGGCCCTCGAACTGGGGATGCATGGTCATCTCTCCCTTTGACGCAGATTTTTCACCATTTTAGCACAACCTGTCTCATATTTCAACGGTTGCCTTGCGCCTGTTGCCGTGGTATACTATACCATGGAATAAAATCGATGGTAAACATAAACTCATGATAACAGAGGTGTATGTACTATGGAAAACGCAGTAAAACGCATTGGTGTCCTGACCTCCGGCGGCGACGCGCCGGGCATGAACGCCGCCATCCGCGCCGTGGTGCGCAGCGCCCTGAGCCGGGGCATCGAGGTGGTGGGCATCCGCCGTGGCTGGCAGGGCCTCATCAACGGCGACTTTGTGCAGATGGACAGCTCCAGCGTCAGCCGCATCATCAACCGGGGCGGCACCATCCTGTATACCGCCCGCAGCGACGAGTTCCGCACCAAGGCGGGGCAGGAGAAGGCCTATAACACCTGCAAGCTGCTGGGCCTGGACGGTATCGTGGCCATCGGCGGTGACGGCACCTTCCGGGGCGCGCAGGATCTCAGCAAGTGGGGCATCTCCGTGGTGGGTATCCCCGGCACTATCGACAACGATATCGTCTGCACCGATTATACCATCGGCTTCGATACCGCCGCCAACACGGCGGTGGAGTGCATCGACAAGCTGCGGGACACCATGCAGTCCCATGAGCGCTGCTCCGTGGTGGAGGTCATGGGCCGCCACGCCGGATATCTGGCGCTGTATGTGGGCCTTGCCGTGGGTGCTACGGCGGTGCTGGTGCCGGAGACGGAATACGACTTCGAGGCCCATGTGGCCGAGAAGATCCGTCAGGCCCGGCTAATGGGCAAGACCAACTTCATGATCGTGGTGGCCGAGGGCTGCGTCAGCGCCATGAAGGTGGGCGAGCAGATCAGGGCAGAGCTGGGTCTCGATCCCCGCGTCACCATTCTGGGCCACATCCAGCGGGGCGGCAGCCCCACCGCCAAGGATCGCGTTATCGCTACCCGCATGGGCTATGAGGCGGTGCGGGTGCTGGCCGAGGGCGGCACCAACCGGGTCATCGTCATCCACAGCGATCAGGTGTCCGATCTGGACATCGACGAGGGTCTGGCCATGATGAAGACCCTGAATCAGGAGGAATTTCAGGTCATGAAGACCATGACCGGTCAATAAGCGCTGACGAAAGGAGAACATGCCAATGAGCTATCGTATTCTTGTTATCAATCCCGGCTCCACCTCTACCAAGATGGGCGTCTTTGACGGCGAGCAGTGCGTTTTTCAGGAGACGCTGCGCCACAGCGCCGAGGAGCTTGCCCCCTTTGCCCAGATCATGGATCAGGTGGATTTCCGCCGCGCTCTGGTGGAGAAGGTGCTGGAGGAGAAAAATATCGCCCCGGAGAGCCTGAACGCCGTGTGCGCACGGGGCGGTCAGATCCCGCCCTGCCCCTCCGGCGCGTTCGTGGTGGACAAGCAGATGTGCGACTATCTGTACGGCGTGAAGGAAGCGGCCCACGCCTCCAATCTGGGCGCGGTCATCGCCCTGCACATTGCCGAGAAGCAGGGCATCCTCGCCTATGTGTACGATCCCGTTGCGGTGGACGAAATGACCCCCGTGACCCGCATCACCGGTATGCCCATGCTGCAGCGGCATATGCTGGGCCACGCCCTCAACTGCCGGGCCATGGCCATCCGCTGTGCCAAGGAGGTCATGCATAAGCCGCTGGAGGAATGCCGTTTCATCGTGCTGCATCTGGGCGGCGGCGCTTCGGCGCGGCTGTTTATCGGCGGCAAGATGGTGGACGGCGTCCGGGACGACGAGATCATGTTCGCCCCCGAGCGCAGCGGCGGCGAGGACTGCCAGAGCCTGATCCACCTGTGCTTCTCCGGCGAATACACGGAGAAGGAGTTGATGAAGTTCGTCCGGGGCGCGGGCGGTCTGAAGGCCCATCTGGGCACCAGCGACGCCCGGGAGGTGGAGCAGCGCATCGCCGCCGGGGACGAGAAGGCCAAGCTGGTGTACGACGCCATGCTGTACGGCGCGGCCAAGTCCCTTGGCGCGTTGGCGGCGGCAGCCGACGGGCAGATCGACCGCATCATCCTCACCGGCGGCATCGCCCACTCTCAGTATGTGGTGGACTATCTGACGAAGAAGCTGTCCTTTATCGCGCCGGTGGAGGTCATGGCCGGTGAGTTCGAGATGGAGGCGCTGGCGGCAGGCGCGTGCCGCGTGCTGGCGGGCGAGGAGCAGCCCCACCATCTGTCGGAGCTGCTGTAAATTTGTGTGTTGAGAAAACTTTCCCCTGTGGGAACCTTTTGCGGGAGAGACACGTCTAAGGAGTGTCATTCCAGAGAAAGGAAGTTATCACTATGAAAAAACTGCTTGTCTTGATGGCGGCCGCCTGTTGTGTGCTGGCGCTGGCCGCCTGCACGGAGAAAAAGCCGCAGGAGAGCGGCGATGTCAGCCAGTTGCCCAACCCGGTGCATGAGTCCACCGCCGAAGAGGTGGCGGAGAAGACTGGCATCACGCTGAATGTGCCCATCACGGCGGTTGACGTGGCGTATAGCTATATCGACGGCGATTCGCCGCTGGCGCAGGTGAGTTTCGTCTATCAGGGGCAGACCTACACCTATCGGGGCCAGAAGACCCAGACGGTGCAGGACATCTCCGGCATGTACTACGAGTGGACAAAGACCACCAACGACTCAGAGGATGTACCCTATACCTGCTACTTCACCGACGAGGGGCAGGGCATCGCTCTGTGGCACACCGACGGAGTCAGCTACACGCTGGGCATGACGGAAAACGTCACGGAGGAACTGCTGGTGACCATGTACGGTATCGTGACCGGCGAAGCGGAATAAACAAAAGAAGAGACTGGCAAAGCCAGTCTCTTCTTTTGCTTATAGTTCGATCAACCCCGCATCCAGCATATTTTGCAGGCTCATGAGGATGCCCAGCTTGGCGTGATACCACGTCAGGCCGCCCTGAAAGTACACGGCGTAGGGCTCACGGATGGGGCCGTCGGCGGAAAGCTCGATGGACGCGCCCTGAATGAAAGCGCCCGCCGCCATGATGACCTCGTCGTCATAGCCCGGCATGGCCCACGGCTCCGGCGTGACGTAGCTGTCCACCGGCGCGGCGGCCTGGATGCCCTTGCAGAAGGCCACCATGCCCGCGCGGCTTTTCAGCTCCACCGCCTGAATGATATCCCGGCGGGTCTCGCGGGAGGAGGGCACCACACGGAAGCCCAGCTTTTCATAGCAGGCGGCGGCGAACACCGCGCCCTTCACGGCGGAGGACACCACCGTGGGGGCCAGAAACAGCCCCTGATAGAAAGACGGCAGCACACCCAGATTCGCGCCCACCTCCCGGCCCAGACCGGGCGCGGTGAGACGGTAGGCGCAGCGGTCGATCAGGTCCTGACGGCCGCAGATGTAACCGCCGGTAGGGGCCAGTCCGCCGCCCAGGTTCTTGATAAGGCTGCCCACGGCCATGTCCGCGCCCACGTTGGTAGGCTCGTCGGTCTCCACGAACTCGCCGTAGCAGTTGTCCACCATGCAGATGACGTCCGGCTTGCACTGCTTGCAGAAGGCGATCAACTCACCGATCTGCGCCACGGAATAGCTGGGGCGGGTGGCGTAGCCCTTGGAGCGCTGGATGGTGATAAGCTTGGTTTTCTCGTTGATGGCGGTGCGGATGCCGTCATAGTCGAAGGCGCCGCCCTCCAGCAGCTCCACCTGCCGGTAGCTGACGCCATACTCCGCCAGCGAGCCGGGGGTAGGCCGCGTACCGATGACACCTGCCAGCGTGTCATAGGGCGCGCCCACCGGAGACAGCAGCTCGTCCCCCGGCAGCAGGTTGGCCGCCAGCGCCAGCGCCAGCGCGTGGGTGCCGCAGGTGATCTGGGGCCGCACCAGCGCCGCCTCGGTGCCGAAGATGCGGGCGTAAATGCGCTCCAGATTGTCCCGGCCATCGTCGTCGTAGCCGTAGCCGGTGGAGGGGTTGAAGTGCATGGCGGCCAGACGGTTCTCCTGCATGGCCTGTATCACCTTGGCCTGATTGTGCTCCGCCACGGCGTCGATGTGGGCGAACTGGGGCGCGATCTCCGCCAGTACCGCCGCGCCGAAATCCAGCACCCGCTGGGAAACGCCCATCTGGGCGTACAGTTCATTGGTGGTCATTGTCATTCTCCTTACTGGCGTTCCTCTGGAAATGTCACGCCGTTCCATTTCATCAGCACCCGAATGGGGTAGTCCCGATCCAGATAGTGGCGGCTGAACCACTCATAGGTGGCCTGGGGCAGATGTACCAGCTCCGGCGCGTCGCAGCGGAAGCGGTCGAAGGTGGTCCGGTCGCCGGAGAGCAGCGCCGCCGCCAGCTCCAGCTTGCCCGCGTTCATCAGCCGTTCCAGACAGCTGTCCATGATGACGGCGCAGGAGCGCTCCTCGTCATCGGCGTAATCCTCCCGGTGGCCCAGCCAGTAGAGAAATTCCTCAGGGTCGAGATCCATGCGGGTGGTGATCTGGCTCAGCTTGTAGAACTCCTTCCAGTCCCGGCGCTTCAACACGTCGATGAGATACTGCACCAGCCCGTCGTCCATGGCCACGCAGTCCAGAAACACCTCAAAGGCGTGCTTGCCTGCGTCGGGGTCAGGCTCGGCAGGGGCTTCAGGCTGGGGAGTGGGTTCTTCTGCCTGCTGGGCGGTTTTCAGAAATGCTTCAAAGCCTGCCATGCCGTTATCACCGCTGAACAGCTCCTCCGGCAGCATCTCGCCGTCCTGCGCGGCACAGGCACGGACGAAGTCTGCCGCGCCCATGGCGGAGAGCTGCTCGGTGATCTGGCGGGTGCGGCCCTCCTCGTCCTCCGCCGTCAGGGTGATGCCCTCCGGCGCGGGACGCTTGCCCTCCAGCAGTTCGGTCATGTACCGCAGATAGTAATCAAAAAGCTCCATAAAAGGCTCCTTCTTGCACATATTTCAACCAAAAATTTTATCACACAGCGGTTGTAATTGCAAGGAAATTCCGGTAAAATAGGGCGAAAAGGGGAGACGGCGGATGTATTATGTGTATATGCTCCGGTGCCGGGGCGGCGTGTATTATACGGGGCTGGCGGCGGATGTGGAAAAGCGCTACCGGCAGCATCTGTCGGGCAAGGGCGCGAAATTCACCCGCTCCTACCCGCCGGAGGCCATCGCGGCGGTGTGGCGCTGCGGCGATAAGTCCACGGCGGCCAGGGTGGAATACGCCATCAAGAAGCACCTGTCCCACCAGCAGAAGCAGCAGCTTGCCGCCGCACCGGAGACACTGGCAGCGCTGCTGCCGTCAACGGCGGAGTGGGATGTGTCGGCAGACAGACGTTAAAAAGAGTGAGTTCCAAAATGAACCCACTCTTTTTATCGCTCGTTCAGTCCAGCAGCCAGCAGGTCACGTTGCGGCGGCCCCATGACACGCAGTCCGCGTAGCTGGGGAACCACACGTCGATGACCTTGCCCTTCATGCCGCCCGTATCCTCCACCTGTCCCATGCCGTAGGATTGGATGAACATTCGGGAGTGATAGGGGAAGGTCTTGGGGTCGGCGGCGATGATGCCCATGCCGACTGCGTGACCGGTGGCGGTGGTCCATGCCGCGCCCTTCTCGCCACCGCTGTAATAGGCGGTGGAGTTGCAGACGATCTTGTCGTAATAGGTCATGCTGTAACCGGATTGGAACACCAGATAGCCGCCGGAGCGTCCGCCGCCGTAGGGTACGTCACGCTCAATGCGGTCATCCTGCTCTACTTCCTTTACCAGACGGCCATAGACGATGATCTGTGCACGGGCGGTGCTGTCGCTGCGATCCACCAGCACGGTATTGACCATCTCGCCGTTGCGGTATACATCGTCATAGGTGTCGGTGGTGGTGCCGGGGGTGCCCTCCTGCAATATCACATGCTCGCCGTAGGGCAGCAGGTAGTCGTACAGCACCTTGGTCTTGTAGGTGTCCACCGTGGTCTCCCGGCGGCGGCAGCGCAGCTCGTCGCTGATGTGGATCAGGGTCTTGAGGCCGGTATTGTTGACGCCGATCATCTCGTCCTTGCCCACATGGATGTCATAGCGCTCCAGAAGGTTCTGCACCGTTTCGTGATAGGACTCCACCGACAGCAGCTCGTCCCCGTGGCGGATCAGCACGTCCTGTCCGGCAGACAGGATGATCTGGGCGTCGCCACCGGTGTATTCCAGTATCCGCAGGGTGTCGCTCTCATAGGTGAAATCGGGATAGCCGTCCACCACCTCGGTGATCTCGTCGGTGACCACCAGATAGGTGTACGTCTCGTTGGTGGTGTCCGACAGGCACCATGGCAGGGAGATCAGCACGGCGAAGCCGCCGAATACCAGCCAGCGCAGCCAGGCGTTGGCCTTCAGTTTGCCGAAGAAGCGGCGCAGGAACTGGTACTGGGGCAGCTCCCATACGGCCTTTTTCGTCCGCTGCCACCATGCTCTGGCGGAGCGCACCATGCGGGTGTTGAGAAACCATGCCCACAGCAGACGTCCGATCAGGGCAAATACGTCGCCCAGACGCCACCAGAACACCCGAAAGGCCCGCTTTAAGGCCCGTACCTCGTCCATCTCGCCGAAGATGCGGAGATCGTCCCTCATGCAGCGCCAGGCGAACTTGATGTTGGGCCAAAGTTGTTGCAATCGTTCTTTCATAATACCTCGATGATATCCATTTGGCCGCTGCGGTAAACCGAAAGTGGGGCCGAAATGGAAAAATACGCCACAAAGTATATCAGTTTCGGCAAAATTTGTCAAGTTTGCCCCACCGGAGCAAAAAAGCCGCCCTAAAAGGGCGGCTTTTTTGAGTGAAAAGATAAGAGAGAAAAGTGAAGAACTGAGCTATGCCGCTCTCGGCGGCATACCGATTTCAAACGTGTTATGGGGTGGGAGTGTCGTCCTGTATGTCCGCCAGTGCCGCTTCCTTTTTGCGCATGGCGCGGCGCACCTCGTCATAGATCACGGCGCAGACGGGGACGCCCAGCAGCATGCCGGCGATGCCGCCCAGACCGCTGCCCACAATGACGGCGAAGAACACCCAGATACCCGGCAGGCCCACGGATTTACCCACCACATGGGGATAGATCAGGTTGCCCTCGACCTGCTGCAAAACGATCAGAAACACCACGAACCAGATGGCCTGCATGAACGACGACGGCAGGATCAGCAGCGCGCCTACGATAGCGCCGATCCACGAGCCGAGAATAGGGATCAGCGCGGTAACGCCTACCAGCACGGCAATGACCGGTGCGAAGGGCAGGCGGAGGATCAGCATGCCAAGAAGCACCAGCGTGCCCAGAATGACGGCCTCGATGGTCTGGCCAGTGACGAACTGGGAGAAGGTGCGGCTGGCCCGGCTGAGGAACGCCAGAAACGGCGTGACCCGCTTTTCCGGAAACAGAGTATACAGCAGCCGCTTGATCTGGCGGCCCAGCGCCTCCTTCTGGGCCAGAATGTACACGGAGAACACCACACCCATCAGCAGGTTCACTACCGCCGACAGTACCGACGTGGTGACGCTGATGGTGGTATTCAGCAGGGCTGAGCCGCCCTTGGCCAGCAGGTCGGTGATCTTGGTCAGCAGGTCGTTCTTGCCGAGGTCGATCTCCGGCAGGGTGATGGAGTACTGCTCCAGTGTGGCGCGCAGATCGTCATACCGCACATCCAGCGTCTTGACATAGGCGGTGATGGTGTTCACCATATCCACCACAGTACTGCCCAGCTTGGGGATCACCACGAAGCACACGGCGAAGATCACGCCCAGCACAATGAGAAAGCTCAGCAGCAGACAGATGGGCCGCCGCAGCTTTTTTGCAATGGGTTTGCTGTTTTCCTTCAAAAACAGCTTGTCCCACAGCCGCTCCAGCGGCGACAGCAGCAGATTCAGCACAAAGGCAAGGATCAGGCCGATAAGGATGGGGGACAGAATACCCAGAACGGTGTCCAGAATATTCAGCAGCAGGTCAAAATGGTTCACCAGCCACCACACCAGCGTGATGCCGCAGGCGATCAGCAGGATATTGCGTATGGTTTTTCGGTTCAGTTCCAGAAGGCGTCACTCATTTCGTCATAGTATCTGGCTTCCAGTATACCATGCTTTCTGTTAATATTGGGTAAAGGTTTTGTTAACGATGGCTTATTTTTTCTGCTCCGCCGCAGCCAGCGCATTGGTCAGGGCGGCGAAGTCATGAAGCGTCAGCCGCTCGCCCCGGACGGTGGCGGGTAAGCCGCAGGAGGTGACGATCTCCGTCAGCTGCTCCTTGGGCAGCGGATAGCCGGTTTGCAGGGAGTTCACCAGCGTTTTGCGCCGCAGGGCAAAGGCGGCCTTCACCGTCCGCCACAGGGCGGCCTCGGACACCACCTCCACCGGCGGCGCTTTCCGCACGGGGCAGTGGATCACGGCTGAGGTGACCTTGGGCGTCGGCAGGAAGCAGGTGGGCGGCACGGTGAACAGCAGCTCCGGTGCGGTGTAATACTGCATCAGCACGGTAAACGCGCCGTACTCCGCCGTTCCGGCCTTCGCACAGATGCGCTCTGCCACCTCCTTCTGGATCAGCACCGTGAGACTGTCGAAGCATCGGCTCTCCACGCACTTGGTCAGCACGGGGGTGGTGATGTTATAGGGCAGG
>CAVBAZ010000017.1:0-13694 GCA_963593515.1 Bacteroidaceae bacterium | reverse complement strand
GTGTTCAACGAAAGCGGCGGTGAGACCATGGAGGATAAAATTTTGCGTATTGTACGCAATGATATGGTTACAAACGACGGAACCCGTGGTATAATGGAGACACCACAAATGAGCCGACAGTCTGAAAGGAGCGCATCATGAGCGTGAAACAGACTGAAAGCAAAATTACCGCTCTCTATGAGCGGCTGTCCCGTGACGATGACAATGCCGGGGATAGTAACTCCATCGTGAATCAGAAAAAATACCTCGAAAGCTATGCCCAGCAGAGAGGCTACACCAACTGCCGCCACTATACCGACGACGGCTGGAGCGGCGGCAATTTTGAGCGTCCGGCATGGAAGCAGCTCATTGCAGACATTGAGGCGGGCAAAGTTGCCCATGTGATCGTCAAGGATATGAGCCGGGCAGGTCGTGACTATCTGCAAACCGGCTTTTACACGGAGGTATTCTTCCGGCAGCACGGCGTTCACTTTGTCGCCATCGCCAACAGCGTGGACAGCGATGACCAGAACAGCAATGAGTTTGCCCCCTTCCTCAACATCATGAATGAGTGGTATGCGAAAGACACCAGCAAGAAAATCCGTGCTGTGATGAAGGTCAAGGGGAACGCCGGAGAACATTTGACGACCAGCGCCCCCTACGGGTATATGAAGGACCCAGATGACAGCAAACATTGGATACCCGACCGTGAGGCTGCCGATGTGGTTTATGAAATCGGGCTGTATGTTATGGATGGATTTGGACCGTCACAGATAGCACGAAAGCTGCGGGAACGGAAAATCCTCACGCCTGCCGCTTACTACGAAAGCAAAGGCATCCCTTGTAATGTAAAAAAGCAGGGCGATCCCTATGGATGGGATAATACCACGATAGCGGGAATTATGGATCGCTGGCGTGAATATCTGGGGCATACTGTGAATTTCAAGACCACAAAGAAGTCCTACAAGAGCAAAAAGACAATCAAAAATCCCGAAAGTGAATGGGTCATCTTTGAGAATACCCATGAACCCATCTGGACAGAAGCTATTGCCGAGGCGGTAAAGCAGGCGCGGCAATCACGGCGCCGTCCGACAAAGATGGGCGAAATGGGAATGTTCTCCGGAATGATGTACTGTGCTGATTGTGGCTCAATCCTATATCAATGCAGGGCAACCGGCTTCCGAAAGGATCAGGAATACTACATCTGCTCTGGATATCGCAAAGGAAAACAGGTGTGTGGTACACCACATTCCATCCGAACGGTTATCCTGGAGGAACTGATCCTTCAAAATCTGCGGGAGATCGTGTCCTTCGCAAGAAGCCATGAAAACCGTTTCGTTCAAATGGTCATGGATATGGATGTAAAGGAACGCAATAAAGGTCTTGCCAAAAAACGCAAGCTGCTGTCTGAAAGTGAGAAACGTATCACAGAACTGGATATGATTTTCAAGCGACTGTATGAGGACAGCATCAGCGGCAAGCTGACAGACGAGCGTTTCCACAAGCTGTCCACCGATTATGAAGCGGAACAGGCTTGCTTGCAGACGCAGGCAGCAACACTCCGTGAGGAAATCGAAGAAGCAGAAAGCAAAAGTGCCAATGTTGACAGGTTTCTGTCCGTTGTCCGCCAGTACACCGATATCCCGGAGCTGACACCCCGTATCCTGCATGAGTTCGTTGAGAAGATCGTCATTCACGCAGCGACCGATCCCCATAGCAAAATCAACCGCAGACAAGAGGTGGATATCTACTACAAAGGTATCGGGATTTTGGAAATGTCCAAAGTATTTGATCGTAGGCAAAAATGAAAGAAACGGCATAGCCGAAGCTATACCGTTTCTCTCTCACCTTAGAATGTTTTCTTAACTGGACACGCCGGATGGTCTGCCATTTTTATGCGCTCCCCGCCGCTTGCGCCGCCGCGACTTTTATGATATACTCCAGATACTACCGAAACGGAGGACGCTATGGCAAACTTTACAAAGCAGGCGATCAAGGCCTCTTTTCTGAAGCTGCTGAACCAACAGCCCCTGAGTAAGATCAGCGTGCGGGACATCGTGGAGGACTGCGGCATCAACCGCAACTCCTTCTACTACCACTTTCACGACATTCCCTCCCTGCTGGGCGAGATCGTCACCGAGCAGACGGAGCAGCTGATCCAGGCTTACCCCTCCATCTCGTCGCTGGACGAATGCTTCCACATGGCGTTCCAGTTCGCGCTGGAGAACAAGCGCGCGGTCATGCACATCTACCACTCGGTGAACCGGGACGTGTTCACCCAGAGCATGCTGCGGCTGTGCGATTACGCGGTGTCCACCTATGTCGCCACCGCTTTCCCCGACGATCCCATGAGCGAGAGCGACCGCCAGATCGTGATACGCTTCATGAAGTGCCAGCTGTTCGGCATGTGCATCGACTGGATCGACCGGGGCATGACCGACGCCGCCTATGACGACCTGCACCGGATGCTGGAGCTGAGCCGGGACGTGCCGCAGCTGATCATCCGCCGCAGCCGGGAGGACAAGTGAATTTAGGCAAACCGCCCCGTTTGCCCAAAAAGCAGGCAATACCGGCCCGCTGTCCAAATCTTGGACAGCGGGCCTTTTTCTGTCCATTTCCCCTTTTCCGGAGAAATGCTATACTCCGCTATGCTGAAAAAAACATCTGCGAAGGGGGTAAAGAAAATGCGTTCTGTCACACCTATGAAAACGGCGAAGATCGGCTATATCGTCATGTCCTCGCTGTTCTGTCTGCTGGGCATCGTGCTGCTGTTCACACCGGACGCCTCGGCGCTGTGGATCGGACGGCTGCTGGGTATCGGCATGATCGTATTCGGCGCGGTGAAGCTGGTGGGCTATTTCTCCCGTGATCTGTTCCGGCTGGCCTTCCAGTACGATCTGGCCTTCGGCATACTGCTGATGGTACTGGGCATCGTGACCCTCAGCCATCCCGGCGACGCCATGAGCTTCCTGTGCGTCATGTTCGGCATCCCGGTGCTGGCCGACGGCCTGTTCAAGATCCAGATTGCCGCGGATTCCCGCCGGTTCGGCATCCGCCGCTGGTGGCTGGTGCTGGCGCTGGCGGCGCTGACCTGCGTCATCGGCGTGGTGCTGGTGTTTCGGCCCGACGCCGGCGTCCGGGCGCTGACGGCCCTGATGGGCCTGTCGCTGCTGTGCGACGGCGTGCTGAATCTTAGCGTGGCGCTGTGCACCGTGAAGATCGTGGATCATCAGCGGCCCGACGTGATCGAGACCGACGACTATGAAATAGGAAAGGATGAGTAAGACCCATGCGTGCTGCAAAAGCGATCGTCAAAAACCGCGTGCTGATTCTGGTTCTGGCGCTGGCGCTGATGATCCCCTCGGTGTTCGGCATGCTGAACACCCGCATCAATTACGATATGCTCAACTATCTGCCCGACGATATGGACACCGTCATCGGGCAGAACACCCTGAAGGACGACTTCGGCAAGGGCGCGTTCTCCTTCATCATCGTGGAGGATATGCCCGTCAAGGACGTAGCCGCCCTGAAGGAGAAGATCGAGACTGTGGACCATGTGGACACCGTACTGTGGTACGACTCGCTGGCCGACCTGTCGGTGCCCATGGAGATGCTGCCCGACAAGCTCTATGACGCCTTCAACAGCGGAAACGCCACCATGATGGCGGTGTTCTTCGACTCGGCCACCAGCGAGGATGTGACCATGGACGCCATCCGTGACATCCGCGCCATCGCCGGAAAGCAGTGCTTCGTCTCCGGCATGTCGGCGCTGGTCACCGATTTGAAAGACCTGTGCGAGCAGGAGGAGCCCATCTATGTGGCGCTGGCGGTGGCCTGTGCCTGCGCCGCCATGATGCTGCTGCTGGACGGCTGGCTGGTGCCTTTCGTATTTCTGTCCAGCATCGGCATGTGCATCGTGTTCAATCTGGGCAGCAACTACTTCTTCGGTGAGATCTCCTATATCACCAAGGCCCTGTCCGCCGTGCTGCAATTGGCCGTCACCATGGACTACTCCATCTTCCTGTGGCACAGCTACAATGAGCAGCTTCAGCGCACCACCGACCATAACGAGGCCATGGCCGTGGCCATCCACGAAACCTTCGCCTCGGTCATCGGCAGCTCCGTCACCACTATTGCGGGCTTCATCGCCCTGTGCTTCATGAGCTTCACGCTGGGCCGCGATCTGGGTATCGTGATGGCCAAGGGCGTGCTGCTGGGCGTCATCGGCTGCGTTACCATCCTGCCCAGCATGATTTTGCTGCTGGATAAGCCCCTGCAAAAGACCCGCCACAAGTCCCTGATCCCCGATATGAGCGGCTTTGCCAAGGGCGTGTGCAAGCACTTCCCCGTATTCCTCATCATCTTCGCCCTGCTGATCGCCCCGGCCTACTATGGCTATGACAAGACCAACGACGAGGTCTATTACGACATGGGACAATGCCTGCCGGAGGACATCGACTATGTGATCGCCAACTCCAAGCTGGCAGAGGACTTTGACATCTCCTCCACCCACATGCTGCTGGTGGACGCCGATCTCCCCACACGGGATGTGCGGGATATGATCGGCGAAATGGAGCAGGTGGACGGCGTGAAATACGTTCTCAGCCTTGAGAGTGTTGTCGGCCCAATGGTGCCGGAGGACATCCTGCCGGATTCCGTCCGTTCCCTGCTGAACGACGGCCAGTGGGAGCTGATGCTCATTAACTCGGAATATAAGGTGGCCAGCGACGCCGTCAGCGACCAGCTGGACAGCCTGAACACCATATTGAAAAAGTATGACGACACCGGCATGCTGATCGGTGAAGCGCCCTGCATGAAGGACATGATCGACACCACCGACCACGACTTCCAGGTGGTCAACGCCGTGTCCATTATCGCTATTTTCGTCATCATCGCATTGGTGGAAAAGAGCCTGTCCCTCCCCTTCGTGCTGATCGCCGTCATCGAGCTGGCGGTGTTCATCAATCTGGGCCTGCCCCACTACTTCGGCCAGTCCCTGCCCTTCATCGCACCCATCTGCATCAGCACCATCCAGTTGGGCGCCACGGTGGACTACGCCATTCTGATGACCACCCGCTACAAGGCGGAGCGTCTGAGCGGCAACGAGCGCAAGGCCGCCGTATACACCGCCCTGCGGACCTCCGCGCCGTCTGTCATCGTCAGCGGTCTGGGCCTGTTCGCCGCCACCTTCGGCGTGGCCGTGTACTCCAACATTGATATTGTCGGCTCCATGTGCATGCTGATGGCCCGCGGCGCGATCATCAGTGTGGTGCTGGTGCTGCTGGTGCTGCCCGCCCTGCTGATTTTGTGCGACGGCATCATCTGCAAGACCACAAAGGGCATGAGCCATCTTTCCCGCAACAAGAAACAGGAGGTAATCTTATGAAAAAAGTACAAATCATCGCCGCCGCGCTGGCGGTAACACTGGCCGGCAGCCTGACCGGTATCTCCGCCTTTGCCGCCAACACGCAGGACACCAACGCCACGGCCGCGGAGCCGGTGGCGACCACGTCCACCGTGGAGAGCACTTCCTCCGCCGCCGGAGAGACGGTATATATTATCGCCAACACCGACGGCAGCGCCAAGAAGGTCATCGTCAGCCAGCAGTACGACAAGGACGACCCCAATGCCGCGCAGGAGGCGCAGTCCTCCCTCACCGATGCCCAGAACGTAAAGGGCGGCAACTGCTGGCAGGGCACCACCGACAAGGCGCTGCCCGTCACCACCGCCATCACCTACACACTGGACGGCAAGTCCGTCTCCGCCGAGGAGTTGGCGGGCAAAAGCGGCCATGTGACCATCCGCTTTGACTATACCAACAACCAGTATGAGACCAAGACCATCAACGGCAAGTCCCAGAAGATTTATGTACCCTTCGCCGCACTGACCGGGGCGCTACTGGACAGCGACCGCTTCACCAACGTATCCGTCACCAACGGCAAGCTGGTGGATGACGGCAACCGTACCGTGGTGGTAGGCATGGCCTTCCCCGGCTTGCAGGAAAGCCTTGCACTGGACAGCGATAAGCTGGATATCCCCTCCTATGTGGAGATCAGCGCCGACGTGACCGACTTCGCTCTGGACACTACGCTGACCATCGTCACCAACTCCGTATTCAACGACGTGGACAATGGCAAGCTGGACGAAAGCGCACTGAGCGATCTGTCCGGCGGCATCGGCAAGCTGACTGACGCCATGGCGCAGCTGATGAGCGGCTCCGGTGAGCTGTACGATGGACTGAACACCCTGCTGAGCAGCTCCTATCAGCTGTCCAGCGGTGTTGGCCAGCTGGCCAGCGGCCTCCAGACACTGGACAGCAACAGCGCCCAGCTGAACGCCGGTGCCGAGACCGTGTTCAACACCCTGCTGGACACCGCCAACACCCAGCTTCAGGCCAACGAGAGCCTGAAAGAGGCCGGTATCACCATCCCTACGCTGACCATCAGCAACTACGCCGACACGCTGAACGGCGTGATCGCCGCTCTTGACCCGGAAAGCGTCATCGCGCAGGCCGAGCAGGTGGCCCGCGAAAAGGTCACCGCCGCCGTCCGCGCACAGGAGGACACCATCCGCGCCGCCGTCACCGAAGCGGTGCAGCAGCAGGTCACCGCTCAGGTAACGGAAGCCGTTACCGCTCAGGTACAGGCCAAGGTGCTTTCCGGCGTGCTGCAAGCCTCCGGTATGACGCAGGAGCAGTATGACGCTCTGCCTGCGGACAGCGAGATCAAGGCGGGTATCGACGCCACCGTGGCCGCCCAGATGCAGAGCGACGCCGTACAGCAGCAGATCAGCGCCGCCGTAACGGAGAATGTGGCCGCCCAGATGACCTCCCAGCAGGTCAAGGCCCTTATCGACCAGAACACCGAGCAGCAGATCACATTGCTGATCGAGCAAAACATGAACTCCGACGAGGTAAAGGCCCAGATCAACGCCGCCGCGGCACAGGCCAGCGCAGGCGCACAGCAGCTGCTGGCCCTGCGGCAGCAGCTGGACAGCTATAACACCTTCTACATGGGTCTGAAGGCATACACCTCCGGTGTGGCGGAAGCCAAGGCCGGAGCCGCCAAGCTCAACAGCAGCATGCCCGCTCTGATCAGCGGCGTGCAGCAGCTGCGTGACGGCGCGGGCCAGCTGGCCGACGGCTTGAAGCAGCTGAACGAGGAGGGCATCCAGAAGCTGGTGGACGCTTTCGACGGCGATCTGGGGGAGCTGAGCGACCGGCTGCAAGCGGCCATCGACGTATCCCGTGACTATCAGGGCTTTACCATGAACGACGGCAGCGGCGTGAAGTTCATCTTCCGCACCGAGGCCATTGAAGCCGCTGAATGAACCAACCACGCAGATAGCAGAACAGCCGCCCGGCTTATGCCGGACGGCTGATTTTCAATGCGCAGACACGAAAAAACAGGAGATGCAACGCATCTCCTGTTTTTATGTGCTTGTAAGAAACTTACTTCAGCTCGACCTTGCCGCCGACTTCCTCGACCTGCTTCTTCAGAGCCTCGGCGTCCTCCTTGGACAGGGCTTCCTTCATGGTGGTGGGAGCGCCCTCGACAGCAGCCTTGGCCTCGGCCAGACCCAGACCCATGACCTCGCGGATGACCTTGATGACCTTGATCTTCTGAGCGGCATCGAAACCGGTCAGGACCACGTCGAACTCGGTCTTCTCCTCAGCAGCGGGAGCAGCAGCGCCAGCAGCGGGAGCGGCCATAGCGGCAACGGAAACACCGAAAACTTCCTCCAGAGCGTGAACCAGCTCGCTGAGCTCCAGAACAGTCAGACCCTTGATTTCTTCGATCATAGCAGTAACTTTCTCAGACATTGTAATAGCCTCCTGTTGTTAGAATAATGTTTTGTGTAAAATAAGGGGGATGCTTACTCGGCAGCGGCTTCTTCAGCAACAGCCTCGGCGGGCGCGCCCTGCTTCTCGGCGATCTGCTTGATGACGCAGGCCAGAGCAGAGATGGGAGCCAGCATGGTACCCAGCACCTGAGCCTGCAGGACAGGCAGTGCGGGGATGGAAGCCAGAGCATTGACGGTGTCCATGGAAACGACCTTGCCTTCCATGAAGCCGCCCTTGATCTCGAACTTGCCATTGAGCTTCTTTGCAAATTCAGCAATGACGCGGGCGGGAGCCACGGGATCGCCGGCGCAGATGGCCAGAGACGTGGTGCCGTTGAGCTGATCGTCCAGCTCGTTCAGACCGCAGTTGTTGAATGCAAAGCGCAGCAGGGTGTTCTTGACGACGGTGTACTCGATGTCGTTTTCACGGCACTTGGCACGCAGCGCGGTATCCTCCGCCACGGTGATGCCCTTGTAATCCACAAGGACGCCGGCAGCCGCGTTCTGCACCTTATCGGTCAGAGCCGCCACGATCGCCTGCTTTTCAGACAGTACTTTTGCGTTGGGCATTCTTCTTGTTCACCTCCATGAGATTTTGCGGTACACCTCCGTGTACCATGGGAAACGAGGTGCGTTCTTAGAGAAAAAACCATCCCCATGCCGGAAGACATGAGGATGGTGTCAGCAATCATGAAATATTGCCATCCTCGGCAGGATTTACGGCCTTAGGCCACCTGCTGTCTTTGGAACGCATCTAGTATTATATCCATTGCCGGACAGCTTGTCAAGCAAAAGATATCAGATTATGCAGCTTTTTGTGACTTACAGCTGCTTGTTGGCGTTCATCTTCACGCCGGGGCCCATGGTGGAAGCGGCCACGCAGGACTTGATATACTGGCCCTTGGCAGCGGCGGGCTTGGCCTTGATGATGGCACCGATGAGAGCGGAATAGTTCTCATACAGCTTGTCAGCACCGAAGGAGACCTTGCCGATGGGGCAGTGGATGATGTTGGTCTTGTCCAGACGATACTCGACCTTACCGGCCTTGACTTCCTTGACGGCCTTGGCCACGTCGGGAGTCACAGTACCAGCCTTGGGGGAGGGCATCAGACCCTTGGGGCCCAGGATCTTACCGAGGCGGCCCACAACGCCCATCATGTCGGGAGAAGCGACGACCACATCGAAATCGAACCAGTTTTCCTTCTGGATCTTCTCGACCATATCCATATCGCCAACGAAGTCGGCGCCGGCCTCACGGGCAGCGTCAGCCTTGTCGCCCTTGGCGAACACCAGGACGCGGGCGGTCTTACCGGTGCCGTTGGGCAGCACGATGGCGCCGCGAACCTGCTGGTCAGCGTGACGGGAGTCGACACCCAGCTTGACGTGCAGCTCGACGGTCTCGTCGAACTTGGCGCTGGCGGTCTTGCAGATCAGCTCCAGACCCTCCTTGGGATCATACAGGGTGGCCTTGTCGATCTGCTTGGCGATCTCTTTATATTTCTTACCTCTAAACATCGTTACACCCTCCTTACTCGCCGACGACAACGCCCATGGAGCGGGCGGTACCAGCGATCATGCTCATAGCGGCTTCCAGAGAAGCGGCGTTCAGATCGCGCATCTTCATTTCGGCGATCTTCTGGATGGAAGCCTTGGAGATGGTGGCGACCTTTTCCTTGTTGGGCACGCCAGAACCGGACTCGATGTTGCATTCCTTCTTGATAAGGACAGCAGCGGGGGGAGTCTTGGTGATGAAAGAGAAAGAACGGTCGGCATAGACGGTGATGACCACGGGGATGATCAGGCCCATGTCGTTCTTGGTGCGCTCGTTAAATTCCTTGGTAAAAGCGGCGATGTTGACGCCGTGCTGACCCAGAGCGGGGCCAACGGGGGGTGCGGGAGTTGCTTTGCCTGCAGGGATCTGCAGCTTCACATAACCAACGACTTTCTGTGCCATTTTAAGGCACCTCCTTTAATAAAATGTGGTAGCGGCTTACCCAGTGTAAGAACCGCTCTTGGCGAGACGCGTATGTCTTGGCGTCTCTCCCACTTGCGCGAATACTGCCGCGCGTCAGGACAGAACTTCCACCTGATCGAGCTCCAGCTCCACAGGCGTCTCTCTGCCGAACATGGAGACCACCACCCGGACCTTGTTCTTCTCGGGCTCGATCTCCTCCACGATACCGGTAAAGCTGGCCAGCGGGCCGTCCGTGATCTTCACGGTCTCGCCCACATTGTACTTCACCACGATCTCGTGCTTCTCCAGCGACATCTGGCGCACTTCCTCGTCTGTCAGGGGAATGGCCTTGTTGGCCTCGCCCACGAAGCCGGTAACGCCGCGGATGTTGCGGATGATATGCCACGTTTCATCGGTCAGCACCATCTTAATGAGCACGTAACCGGGGAACACCTTGCGTTCCACTTCCTTCATGACGCCCGATTCGGTCACTTCCGTCACGGTCTCCATGGGGATCTCCATGCGCAGGACCATGTCCTCGCAGTGGCGATTGGTCACGGACTTCTCGATGGCGGCCTTCACCGCGTTTTCGTAGCCGGAATAGGTATGGATCACATACCACTTCGCATTGTCAGCCATAGCCCGCTCCTTACGCGAACAGACCGATCAAAGCTTTGACCGCCTGCAGGGCGACCGCATCGAAGATCCAGATGAACGCGCCGACGATCACGGAGCACAGCAGCACCGTGCCGGTGTTCTTGGCAGTCTCCTTGCCGGAGGGCCATACGACCTTCTTCAGTTCGCTTTTCATTTCGCGGAACCAACGACCGCGATCCTTGACTTTCTTTTCTTCAGCCATCGTAATTTCTCCTTCCGATTACTTCGTCTCGGTATGGACGGTGTGCTTTCTGCAGAAGGGGCAATACTTGTTCAGCTCAAGCTTGTCAGGGGTATTCTTCTTGTTCTTCATCGTGTTGTAGTTTCTCTGCTTGCACTCGTTGCATCTGAGAGTGATTTTCACGCGCATGTAACGGCACCTCCTTATTAGATTAGGTATTCCCTTGTGGGATACCCGTTTGCCTCCCTGATATCGCGGCTGTTCTTTCTCCGCGCCCAAAGCGAAAAAGCGCGCAAAAAGAAAGCACCCACTCACAGGTATTGTCCACTATAGCACACTTTTCCGGCGAGGTCAACCTCTTTTTGTGGGATTTTCAAAGGATTTTTCGTGGTTTTGCGTCTTTCGACGCCCCATCTCTTTTCCCTGTTGCGAAATCACGGAAAACGCGGTATGATAGACGGGAATCATTCCCCCATCAGGAGGTTTTTCCTATGAAGATCATGGCCATCGACTACGGCGACGCCCATACCGGCGTGGCCATTTCCGACGCCACCGCCACGCTGGCGGGGTACTCCACCGTCATCGACAGCCGCAAGGCGGATGTGGTGACGGCAGAGATCTGCCGTCTGGTGCAGGAGCACGGCGTGACGGAGCTGGTACTGGGTTACCCCAAGAACATGGACGGCACCCTCGGCCCCCGTGCGGAGAAGTGCGCCGCCTATGCGGAGACGCTGCGGGAGGCCACGGGGCTGAGCGTTACGCTGTGGGACGAGCGGCGCAGCACCGTGGAGGCCCACGCTATCCTATTTAATAATGGCAAAAACGGCAAACAGCGGAAGAAAACCGTGGACGCGGTGGCGGCTTCGTTGATACTGGAGGGCTATCTGACCCGGAAACGATTGGAGAAGCAGGCATGAGGGTATTGGTGATCGGCGGCGGAGCCGCCGGGATGATGGCGGCGCTGACGGCGGCGGAAAACGGCCACGCCGTGACGCTGCTGGAGCGGCAGGGCCGTGTTGGCCGCAAGCTGATGGCTACCGGCAACGGCCGGTGCAACCTCACCAACCACCACGTCTCCCCCGCTCACTACCATGGCGGCGAGGGGTTTTGCAGCCATGCGCTGGCTGCCTTCGACGTGGGAAATACGCTGCTGTACTTCGCCGGGTTGGGGCTGCTCACCACGGCAGAGAACAGCGGGCGGGTGTATCCCTTCAGCAACATGGCAGGCAGCGTATTGGACGTACTGCGTTTCGCGCTGGAAGACCACGGCGTTGACCTGCATACCACCTGTCCGGTAACGGGTATCCGCAAAAAAGGCAATATCTTTCTCGTCCGCACGGAATCCGGCGAGGAATTTACCGCCGACAGGGTCATTCTGGCGGCGGGCGGCGCGGCAGGCGGCAAGGTGGGCGGCGTCATGGACGGCTATCAGCTGGCCAAGAGTCTGGGCCACCACCGCACGGCGCTGTACCCCTCACTGGTACAGATCAAAACCGATCCAACCTATCCCCGGGCACTGAAGGGTGTGAAGGCCGAGTGCGGCATCACCATCCGCCGGGGCGGTGAGGTGCTGGCGCAGAACCGGGGCGAGGTGCTGTTCACCGAGTACGGCGTCAGCGGCCCGGCGATCTTCGATATCTCCCGCACTGTGGCCACGGGCGGCGACGGCCTGACGGTGACACTCGATTTTCTGCCGGACTGGGAGCAGCAGGAGGTGCTGGACTGGCTGCGGCAGCGGCGCGACAGCGCCGGTACCCGGGAAGCGGGCACGCTGCTGACCGGCGCACTCCACAGCCGTCTCGGGCAGATGGTGTGCAAGGCGACGGGCTTCACCAACCAACCGGCCACCGACCTCATCGACAACGACCTGCGGCGGATCGCGGTGCAGGTGAAGAACTTCACCCTGCCCATCACCGGCGTGTGCGGCTTCGATCAGGCGCAGGTGACGGCGGGCGGCCTGCGGTGCGAGGAGTTCGATCCCCATACCATGGAGAGCCGCCTTGTGCCGGGCTTCTACGCCTGCGGCGAGGTGCTGGACATCGACGGCGACTGCGGCGGATATAACCTGCAATGGGCATGGAGCAGCGGACGGGTGGCCGGACAGGTCAAGACGCTTTGATCGTATCATGCGGCGGGGTGTGGTCACCCCGCCCTACGCATCAACGCCCTCTTTTCGTGATTTTACAAAAAATTCACACTTGCCTATTGACAATTCTGACAAAGATGGTAGAATGTAGCCTAGCTAATATCCCAAACAACTTCATACCTTATCAAGAGTGGCGGAGGGAACGGCCCAATGAAGCCACGGCAACCTGTTTTTCAAGGTGCCAAATCCGACGTGAATCGAAAGATGAGGAAAGGGCAAGAAAGTTCAGCACTCTGTCGGTTCAGGCAGGGCGCTTTTTTGTTGCACATTTCCGAGAATTGAAAGGAGATCAAAATTATGGCAAAGCATCTGTTTACTTCCGAATCCGTTACCGAGGGACATCCCGATAAGATCTGCGACCAGATCAGCGACGCCGTTCTGGACGCCATTTTTGAGAAGGATCCCAATGGCCGCGTGGCCTGCGAGACCACCGCTTCCACCGGTTTGATCCACATTATGGGCGAGATCACCACCTCCTGCTATGTGGACATCCCCAAGATCGCCCGCGAGGTGATCCGCGACATCGGCTACGACAACGCCACCTACGGCTTTGACTGCAACACCTGCGCCGTCATCACCAACATCGACGAGCAGTCCGGCGACATCGCGCTGGGCGTGGACAAGTCTCTGGAGGCCAAGGCCAGCGGCCACGACGAGCTGGACAACGGCGCCGGCGATCAGGGTATGATGTTCGGCTACGCCTGCGACGAGACCCCCGAGCTGATGCCGCTGGCCATCTCTCTGGCCCACAAGATGGCCAAGCGCCTGACCGACGTGCGCAAGCAGGGTCTGCTGACCTATCTGCGCCCCGACGGCAAGACGCAGGTCACCGTGGAGTATGATGAAGGCGGCAAGCCCTCCCGCGTGGACACCGTGGTGGTCTCCACCCAGCACGCCGCCGAGGTCTCTCTGGAGCAGATCCGCAAGGATATCAT
>CAVBAZ010000016.1:0-2306 GCA_963593515.1 Bacteroidaceae bacterium | reverse complement strand
GCCCCATTGCAGCAGCGCCCGCTGCAGCGCCTTGTCGTGGGGATCACGGGCCACATACACCGGCTTCATGGTGCGGGGATCGATGCCGGTATAGTACATGCAGGTGGACATGGTGCCGGGGGTTGGGTAGAAGTCCTGCACCTGCTCCGGCTGGTGGCCGGTGCGCTTGAGGAACACCGCCAGCTCCACCGCGTCGTTCAGCGTGCAGCCGGGGTGAGAGGACATGAGGTAGGGCACCAGATACTGCTCCCGCCCGTCAGATTCGTTCAGCTTCTGGTACTGCCGCCAGAACTTTAGGAACACGTCGAAATGGGGCTTGCCCATATAGTCCAGTACCGTGCTGACGCAGTGCTCCGGCGCCACCTTCAGCTGGCCGCTGACGTGATAGTCCACCAGTTCCTTGAAAAAGTCCTTATTCTTGTCCTGTAACATGTAGTCGTACCGGATGCCGCTGCGGACGAACACCTTCTTGATGCCGGGTATTTTCCGCATCCGCCGCAAAAGCTCCGTATACTCGCTGTGGTCGGCGTCCAGATTCTTGCAGGGCTCTGGTGCCAGACAGGACTTACCCTTGCACATGCCGTGCTCCTTCTGCTGGCGGCAGGAGGTGTGGCGGAAGTTGGCGCTGGGGCCGCCCACATCGTGGATATAGCCCTTGAACTTGGGATCGTGGGTCAGCAGCTCCGCCTCCGCCAGCACCGACTCGATGCTGCGGGAGGTGACCATTCGTCCCTGATGGAAAGCCAGCGCACAGAAGTTGCACCCGCCGAAGCAGCCCCGATTGTGACAGATGGAGAACCGCACCTCCTCGATGGCGGGGATGCCCTCGGTGTACATGGGATGCACCTCGTGGGTGAAGGGCAGGTCATAGAGCCTGTCCAGCGCCTGCCGGTTCAGGGGACGCTGGGGCGGGTTCACCAGCAGCCAGCGGCCCTGACATTGCTGCAAAATGGCCTTGCCCCGGATGGGGTCGTGCTCGTCATACTGCACCTTGGTGGCCTTGGCATAGGCGGTCTTGTCGTCCCGCACCTCCTCAAAGGACGGACATGTCACCTCGTGATACCGGCACACCGCCGGATCGGTGACGATGCAGGCGGTGCCCCGCACGTCGGTGATGTCGCTCACCGGCGTTTTCGCCGCCAGACGGCGGGCGATCTCCACCGTGGCACTCTCCCCCATGCCGTACACCAGCAGGTCGGCGGGCGCGTCAAACAGGATGGGGCGGCGCACCTTGTCATCCCAGTAGTCATAATGGGCAAACCGCCGCAGCGACGCCTCCAGGCCACCGATGACGATGGGGGTATCGGGAAATGCCTCTCTGGCCCGGTTGGCGTAGACGATGGTGGGCCGGTCGGGCCGGAAGCCCAGCTTGCCGCCGGGACTGTACAGGTCCTGCGTCCGCCGCCGCTTGGCCACCGTGTAGTGGGCCACCATAGAGTCCAGATTGCCGCCGCCGATCAGCACGCCGTACCGGGGCTTTCCCATGGCGCGGAAGGCCCCGGCATCGTGCCAGTCCGGCTGGGCCAGCACCGCCACCCGGTAGCCCTCGCCCTCCAGCAGCCGGGCGATGATGGCGCTGCCGAAGCTGGGATGGTCGATATAGCCGTCCGCCGTCACCACCAGAAAGTCATAGTAGTACCAGCCCCGGTCGATCATCTCGTCCCGGCTCACCGGCAAAAATTCCGTTCCCTTTACCATACGATCTCCCGCGGCTCATAGCCGATATATTTCTCCATCACGTCGCCCTCCAGCGGGTAGAAGCCGTAATGGGCGAAAAAGCCTCTCGTCTGCTCGTCCACGCACCGCAGCCGCAGCCGGTCGATGCCCCGCTCCCGATAGAACTGCACCGCCTGCCCCAGCGGCGGGATGCCGTAGTTGCGGCCCCGCATGGTGGGCTCCAGATAGTAAAAGCCGATCCAGCCCGCGTCGCTTGCCTTATCCGGCAGCAGCGTCACCGCACCTACCGGCTGGTTCTCAAACCACACAGCGATGCGCTTGCCCTCCGTCGGAACGCCGAAGCGTGCCGCCGTGGCCTCGTCCATGTCCTTATAGTACTGGCCGCCGCTCATCATCCGCTTGTCCCGCCACCACGTCTGCTTGGCGAAGGTAGACAGCCCTGCCTCCACCTGATGGCTGTTGTCGTTCATGTAGACCACCCGAATATCGTCGCCGTCGATCTCCAGCAGCGACACGGCGGTGTTGTCGCCGTGGGGTGTCTCCCCTACCTCGGACAGCGGCAGGCCGTTCAGCGTGCCCAGCACCATCCGCAGGCCGCGCCGTGGCTGAACACGGCGATGGTCTTGCCG
>CAVBAZ010000015.1:0-10897 GCA_963593515.1 Bacteroidaceae bacterium | reverse complement strand
GGTCATGAGGCTGTACCTCCTTCAGCAGCGCGCCCTGCTGGCGCTCCGCCTTGCTCTCTACCACGGCGTCAAAGCCGATGCCCTTACGGTCGGTACGGCGCTCGATGATCTTCTCCAGCCCATCAAACGCACCACCGCAGATAAACAGGATGTTGTGGGTGTCGATCTGAATGAACTCCTGGTGGGGGTGCTTCCGGCCGCCCTGAGGCGGTACGTTGGCCACGGTGCCCTCCAGAATTTTCAGCAGCGCCTGCTGCACACCCTCGCCGGATACATCGCGGGTAATAGAGGTGTTCTCGCTCTTGCGGGCGATCTTGTCAATCTCGTCCACATAGATGATGCCCCGCTCGGCCAGCTCCACGTCGAACTCTGCCGCCTGCAACAGTCGCAGCAGGATATTCTCCACGTCGTCGCCCACATAGCCGGCTTCCGTCAGCGTAGTGGCGTCGGCAATGGCGAAGGGAACCTTCAGCACACGGGCCAGCGTCTGGGCAAACAGGGTCTTGCCGCAGCCGGTGGGGCCAATCATCAGGATGTTGCTCTTCTGCAGCTCCACATCCTCACCGCCGCCGAAGAAAATGCGCTTGTAGTGATTGTATACGGAGACGGACAGCGTGATCTTGGCCGCTTCCTGCCCCACCACATATTCGTCCAGTACCGCTTTGATCTCTTGCGGTGTCGGCAGCTGGTCAAGACTTTCTATCGGTTCCGGTTCCACGTCATAGCCGTCGTCCAGCAGAGACAGGCACAGCTGCACGCACTCGTCGCAGATCCGGACGCCAGGGCCCTGGATCATGCGGTGCACCTGATTCTCTGTCTTGCCGCAGAAGGAGCAGCGCAGGATTTTTGAATTGTCAGCCATATGCTACCTCACTCAGCGCTTGTAAATTACCTTGTCCACCAGACCGTACTCCCGGGCTTCCTCCGCGACCATCCAGTTATCCCGCTCGGAGTCGGCTTTGATCTGCTCCGGCGTCTTGCCGGTATTTTCGGCAAGGATCTTATTGATGCGCTGCTTGATCTTCAGGAAGTGTTCTACATCGATCTCCATATCGGTGACCTTGCCCTGGGTGCCGGCGGAGGGCTGGTGGATCATCACCTCGGCATTGGGCAGCGCGATGCGCTTGCCCTTGGCGCCGCTGGACAGCAGAAACGCGCCCATGCTGGCGGCCATGCCGATGCAGATGGTGGATACATCACACTTGATGTACTGCATGGTGTCATAGATTGCCATACCGGCCGTTACGCTGCCGCCGGGGCTGTTAATATACATCTGGATGTCCTTATCGGGATCCTGAGCTTCCAGATACAGCAGCTGGGCCACGACCAGACTGGCGGTGGTATCATTCACTTCTTCGCCCAGGAAGATAATGCGGTCATTCAGCAGACGGGAAAAAATATCATAGGACCGCTCGCCGCGGTTGGTCTGCTCAACAACATAGGGAACCAAACTCATTGTAAAATACCTCCGTTACGAAAGATAGTCAAAGTATACCCACCCTGATATGTGATTTAGTCTTTCTTCTCTTCGTTATCCTCGGTCTTGGTCTCCTCTTCCTTGACCTCGGGGGCAACAGCGATGGCGGAATCAGCCACCACCTTGATGACCTTCTCGCGCATGACCTGCTCCTTGACATCCTCGGTGCGCAGGTACTTCTTGACGGTATCCAGATCCATGCCGTACTTCTCGGCCACGGACTTCATCTCGTTCTCCACTTCCTCGTCGGAGACTTCCAGACCCTCGGCCTTGATGATGGCGCGGATGGCCAGATCCATCTTCACCTGATTGGTGGCGGGCTCCTTGGCATCCATGATGATCTGCTCCTCGTTCATGCCGGTCATCTTGGTATACTGGTCAAAGGGGATACCCTGGGAGGCCAGCTGCTGCTTGAAGCCATCCAGCATCTGGTGTGCCTGCATTTCGATCATCTCATCGGGGATGTCAGCCTTGATGCCCTCGGCCACCTTGGTCATCAGCACATCCTCAAAGGCGTGCTGGGCGGCGGTAGTACGCTCGTCGGTCATCTTCTTCTTGATGTCAGCCTTCAGCTCCTTCAGGGTGTCGAACTCGGACACGTCCTTGGCAAACTCGTCGTCGATGGCGGGCAGCTCCTTGACCTTGACCTCGTTGACCTTGACGTGGAACACCACGGGCTTACCGGCCAGCTCGGGGGTATAGTTCTCGGGGAAGGTGATGTCGATGTCCTTCTCCTCGCCGGCCTTCATGCCGATGAGCTGATCCTCAAAGCCGGGCACGAAGCTGCCGGAGCCGATCTCCAGATCAAAGGCCTCGCCCTTGCCGCCGTCAAAGGCCACGCCCTGGTCAAAGCCTTCAAAGTCGATATTGGCGGTGTCGCCCTTCTTGACGGCGCGCTCCACGACCACCAGACGGCTGTTGCGGTCGGCCATCTCCTTCAGGCGGGCATTCACGTCGGCGGCCATGACCTTGACCTCGGCCTTCACGGCCTCGAGGCCCTTGTACTGGCCCAGCTCCACCTCGGGCATAACGGCGACGGTGCACTTGAAGGTCGCGCCTTCCTTGCCCACGCTCTCGATCTCTACCTGGGGATAGCCAACGACCTCCAGCTTCTGCTCGTTCACGGCGCTCTCGTAAGCGTCGGGCAGAACGGCGTTGACAGCTTCCTCATAAAAGACCTCAGCGCCGTACATGCTCTCGATCATCTTGCGGGGAGCCTTGCCGGGGCGGAAGCCGGGAATGTTCATCTTGCCGCGCATCTTCAGATACGCCTTGTTGACGGCAGCCTCGAACTCCTCGGCGCCCACTTCGATGGTCAGAGCGACTCTGCTCTTCTCCAGTTTTTCACAGCTCTTGACAGTCATTGTTGCTTTTCCTCCAGTTTACGTCTATATTTTGATGACATAAGAATACATTATTGTCAAGCCAAGTTTATATGATATCAGAAAACAAATGGAATTTCCATACCTTTTTGCATTATTCGCAAATTTTTTTAGGAACAAACCCCAGAAAATCACCGGCCACCAGTGAAAACAGGGTGCCGCTGCGCGTTCCTTCGATGGCCCGGCGGTGGGAAGCACCGTGAAGATGGCCGTAATAGCAGGCCTTTACCTCATGTTCCTTCAGCAGCCGCAGGATCTCCGGGCACTCATAGCCCTGATAGATAGGCGGATAGTGGAGGAAGCACAGCTTCTCCCTGTCCCCCGCTTCCTTCAGTGACGTTTCCAGACGGCCCACTTCACGCAGGAGCACCTTTTCATTGTGGGTGCCCTGATTGTCCAGCTCATAGAACCAGCCCCGTGTACCGCACAGGGCGATATCATGATAATACAGGCAGTTGTTGTGCAGTATCTCGAAGGTATCCAGTCCGTTCTCCGCAAAGAACCGCTTCATCTTGGCGGCGGTGTTCCACCAGTAATCGTGGTTGCCCTTCAGCAATATCTTTTTCCCCGGCAGGGCGTTGATGAACTGGAAATCCAGCAGGGACTCCTCCAGACTCATGCCCCAGCTGAGATCGCCGCACAGCACCGTCACATCGTCGTCATGCAGCGGCGCGAAGCCCTCTCGGATACGGTTCACATAGTCGTGCCAGCCGTCGCCGAAGATATCCATGGACTTGTTCGAGTTCAGCGACAAATGCAGATCGCCTATCGCATATAGTGCCATAAATCCCTCCTTCCCATCAGATCAGGCGGCGCAGATTGTTCCAGAAGATATCCTCCAGCAGTTCCTCGCCGTAGCCCCGCACTTTCAGCGCGTCGTACAGCTTCGGCATATCCTGCATACCGGTCATGCCGCCTGCCAGCGCCTCGCAGCCGTCCATATCGCCGCCAAGACACAGTGTTTTCTCGCCGCCCAGCGCCAGAAAATGCTCCACATGAGCCACCAGCGCGTCCATGGTGGGCTCTCCCACGAAATGCAGATAGAGATTCAGTCCTACCACGCCGCCCAGATCACGGATAGCCCGGAACTGGTCATCGGTCAGGTTGCGGCGGTGGGGACAAATGGCCCGCGCGTTGGAATGGGACGCGATGATGGGCCGCCGTGCCATATGGACAAGATCCCAGAAGCCCGCGTCGGACAGGTGGGACACGTCGGGATAGATGTCGTGCTCCTCCAGCACGCGGATGAAGTCCTTCCCTTCCGCGGACAGGCCCCGCTCTGGCTCCTCGGCATTGGTGCCGGACAGCACGTTGGCCCGGTTCCACACAGGGTTCAGGAACCGCACGCCCCAACCGGACACCGTTTCGATCTTATGTATGTCGCAGTCGATGAGGTCGGCGCCCTCGATGCTCAGCAGCGCCGCCACCTGGCCCTGCGCCACCGCTTCATCCACCTCCGCGCCGGTGCGGCAATGTCGTGCGATATCGGTGTTTTCCGCCATCTCCCGCAGGAAGAAGTCGTGCATCCTCTGACATTGCGCCCACATACCGTCAATCGGGGCCTCCGCCGCGTCGTGGAACAGGGCGAAAAACTGGGCGCAGCGGCGGAACTTCTTCCCCCGCAGCAGGTCGATATGGCCGCCATTTTCCCGCAGATGGGTGGACGCGGCATAGTAGCGGCGCTGCTCCTCAGGGTTTTCGCCGTAGTCCAGCGCGGAAGTCTCGCCGGTTTCAAGGCAGCGGTAAATGGTATCACAGTGGGCATCAAAATAGGATAACATAACGGTCTCCTTATTGAAAAGCGTTTTTGATGTATTCTATGCGGGCGTTGTCAAAGCCGTGCTCGGCATAAACCTCCGCCACATCGAATCGGGCAGGGCAATCCAGCCGCTTCTTCGCCAGATACATCATGGCGGTCTTGCGCAGTTTGTTCTGCTTCTGGGGCGTCACGTATTCCCGCGGCAGAGCCATATCCAGATTGGTGCGGGTCTTGACCTCCACAAAGCACAGCACGTCGCCGTCCCACGCGATCAGGTCGATCTCGCCATAGCGGCTGCGGTAGCAGTGGGCCGCCAACTTGTACCCCCGCTCTCGCAGATAGCGGGCTACCAGCGCCTCGCCCTGCATGCCCTCCGCCCGGCTCACCGTCTGGCCTCCCACTTTTTCAGGAAGGTCATGCGGTGTTCGGGACATGGGCCGTATTCGTCCAGCATGGCATAGTGCAGCTTGGTGCCGTAGCCCTTGTGCTTGGCAAACTGATACTGGGGATATTCCTTATCCAGCACATCGGTCACATACCGGTCGCGGCTGACCTTGGCCAGAATAGAGGCTGCCGCGATGGAAGCGGAATGACCGTCGCCGCCTACGATGCAGCGGTGCGGCGTGATAATGGCGGCATGCTGCCCATGGTCACGGTTGCCGTCGATCAGCGCCATGTCCGGTTTTAGAGACAGACCGTCGATGGCCAGCTGCATGGCCTTCATCCGGGCGGAGAGAATGTCGGTGGCGTCGATCTCCGCCGCGCTGACACTGGCCACCGACCATGCAAGCGCTGTATTGGTAATGACGCCGTACAGGGCCTCCCGCTTCTTCTCCGTCAGTTTTTTCGAGTCGTTCAAGCCCTCGATCACGCACTCACGGGGCAGGATCACCGCCGCCGCGTATACCGGGCCCATCAAAGGGCCTGCTCCGGCCTCGTCCACACCGCAGACCGTTTCGCAGCCCTGTGCCCACGATTCCTGTTCATATGTCCAAAGGCTGCTCATGTCGCTTCCTCCACCGTTTCCAGCGTGAAGCGGCCCAGCTTGCCGCCCCGGAACTCGTCCAGCAGGATGCGGGCCATGCGCTCGGTGTCCACCTCTGCGCCCCGCATCAGGAACCCCCGCTTGCGGCCTGCCTTGGTCAGCAGGTCATAGCCGGTGTCACCCTCTTCTACCTCGATCTTATACCGTTCGGTCAGGATCTCGGCATAGTGCTTCCCCAGATATTCCATCAGATAGCAGGCCAACTCCTCAATATCCATCACATCATCTTTGATGGCGCCTGTAAAGGCAAGGCGCTTGCCGACCTCCACGTCATCGAACTTGGGCCACAGGATGCCGGGGGTGTCCAGCAGCTCCAGCGTGCGATCCACCGGCACCCACTGCTTGGAGCGGGTCACGCCGGGGCGATCCTCTGCCTTGGCGGTCTTGCGGTGGGCCACTTTATTGATAAAGGTGGATTTTCCCACGTTGGGGATGCCCAGCACCATGACGCGGACGGTGCGGCCCACCTGTCCCTTTTCGGCATAAGCGGCCAGCTTGTCCTTCAGAAGCTCACGGACGGCGGCGGCAAACTGCGCCGTGCCTGCGCCGCCCTTGGCGTTGGCCTCCAGCACCGCATAGCCCTTTCCACGGAAATAGGCGGCCCAGCGCTTTGTCTCCTTGGGATCGGCCTGATCCACGCGGTTCAGCACCACCATGCGGGGCTTTCCCGCCGTCATTTCGTCCACGTCCGGGTTACGGCTGGACAGGGGGATGCGGGCGTCCAGTATCTCGCACACCGCGTCCATATTCCTGATCTCGGCCACGATCATGCGCTTGGTTTTCGTCATATGGCCGGGAAACCAGCTCAATCCTTCTATCTGCATGGTGTGTCACCTCGCAACCTAATTTAATATCACATGTCAAGTTGATTATTTGTCCGATTATATCACAGTTTCTTTAAAAAGAAAAGGAAAAAACCGCCCACGGATGTGAGCGGTCTTTCTTGGATCGAATAAGCTTACAGCTTCTCGCGGATCTTGGCGGCCTTGCCGACGCGGTCACGCAGATAGTACAGCTTGGCGCGGCGCACGAAACCGTGACGCACGGTCTCGATGGTCTGGATGGAGGGAGAATGTACGGGGAACACCTTCTCCACGCCCACACCGTAGGAGATACGGCGGACGGTGATGGTCTCCTCGATGCCGCCATGCTTCTTGGCAATAACGGTACCCTCGAAAACCTGAATACGCTCGCGGGAGCCTTCCTTGACCTTCACATGCACGCGGACGGTATCGCCCACCTGCACCTGAGGTACTTCCTTCAGCTGCTTTTCGTTCAATGCTTTGATGAGATCCATGGATTTTTCCTCCTGTATTTATAGGTGTTCATAACGCCATCACAAGGGTGCATTTTCGCACCGGCGACAGAGGACCACCCTTTTCACGCCATGATAGGATACCATACAAATCCGATAAATGCAAGCATTATTTTCACTTTTGCGGGAAAATCATCGAAAATCCTGCCCATTTGCGTCCAGAATGGCACGGCGGCGCACCCGGACGAAGTCCGGCGTCAGCGCCGGAAGATAGGCCGCGATGGCCTTTTCGATCAGCTGGGGGTTCAAGCCGGGGGTCTGGGCCTGCACAGTAATATCAATATAAATATTGTGTTCGTCCGCCGTTACATCCGCCTTGCGGATCATGGGCGCAATGTCTACATTCGCCAGCTCCTTGCGCTTGGTGCGCTTCTGGATCACCAGCGTGTCCCGTGCCAGCAGCGCCCGCAGGCGCTCCGCCGCGCCCTCCGGCACACCGGCGTCGTATTCCAGCGTCACATCGGCCCGCAGGCTGTCCAGCTCGCGAATGGGGCGTCTGGCCTCATAGCAGTCCAGCACCCGGATACCAGTGGGCATGCCGGTATTCAGCTTCTCGGCGATGCCGTTGCCGTCGCTGTCCTGCGTCACCTCGAAGTCCAGCAGCTCGCAGTCGCTGCTCTGTCCCACCGGCAGCGGCAGGACAATGGAGATGATGGGGTGGGGATGATAGCCCTGGGTATGCTTGATGTCCAGCTCTGTGCGGGGAAAACACCGCTGGAAGGTGCGCATCAGGTCAAGGTGGGAGATATAGGACGCCTGCGCCTCCTTGACGAACAGCAGTCTCAGCTTAGACATCGCACTTCCCTCCTACCAGCTTATTGGCGCCGCAGCCGTTGCACCGGGTGCGGCAATCCGGCGTGGTAACGCCAGCCACGGCGTTTTCATGCTCACGCCACAGGTACTCCTTTGTCACGCCGCTGGAGATCATGTCCCAAGGCATGATCTCGTCCTTTTCCCGGCGGCGATAGGCGTAAAACGCCGGGTCTACGCCGCATTCGTCGAAGGCTTCCAGCCAGCGGTCCAGAGAGAAATACTCCTCCCATGCGTCAAGGTGTCCACCTTTACGCCATACGGCTTCCAGCACATTGCCCAGTCGGCGGTCGCCCCGGGCCAGCACCGCCTCAATAAAGGAGGTTTGTCCGTCGTGCCAATTATAGGTAACGGTCTTGGTGGTCATATTCTCCCGCAGCAGCTGTACCCGGCGCTCATATTCCTCACGGGTGATCTGGGGCTCCCACTGGAAGGCCGTGTGGGGCTTGGGGACAAAATAGGAGGTGGACACGGTGATGCGGACGCCCCGCTGCTTGTTGGGAGCGCTCTCCCGCCATGCGTGCATGACACGGGCCGCCACGTCGGCGATGCCCAGCACGTCCTCGTCCGTCTCGGTAGGCAGGCCCAGCATGAAATAGAGCTTCACCGCATTATAGCCGCCGGCGAACGCAGTATGGCAGGAGTTCAGCAGCGCCTCCAGCGTCACATTCTTGTTGATGACGTCCCGCAGACGCTGGGTGCCCGCCTCCGGCGCGAAGGTCAGGCCGGTTTTACGGCCCTTGGCCAGCCGCTGCATCAGCGCCATGGAGAAGTTGTCCGCCCGCAGACTGGGCAGCGACAGGTTCACATGGCGGCTCTCGCAGAAGGGCTCCAGTTGGTCGCACAGGTCGGTCAGCGGCGGATAGTCACTGGTGCTGAGGGAGGACAGTGTTACCTCCTGATAGCCGGAATCATTGCAGGAATCCAGACAGTACCGGGCGCACAGGTCACGGCTCCGGTTGCGGACGGGCCGGTACACATAGCCCGCCTGACAGAAACGGCAGCCCCGGATGCAGCCCCGGAACAGCTCCAGCATCACGCGATCCTGCACGATCTCCGTGCTGGGTACGATGGTATTTACCGGGAAATACGCCTTGTCCATGTCGTGGACGATACGCTTTGTCACAACGGCGGGCGCACCGTCACGGGGCGTGATGGCGCTTACCGTACCGTCGTCGTGGTAGGAAATGTCGTACAGGCTGGGGACATAGATGCCGTCCAGCTGAGCGGCGGCACGGAGAAACTCCGCCTTGCTCCAGCCCTCGCGCCGGGCCTTGCGGTGCAACTCCACCAACTCCACGGTGATGTCCTCGCCCTCGCCCAAGCTGACAAGGTCGATGAAATCGGCGATAGGCTCGGCATTATACATGGCGGTGCCGCCGGCAATCACCAGCGGGGTCAGACCGTCACGCTGGGCGCTGCGGAGAGGGATCCCCGCCAGATCCAGCATGTTGAGGATGGCGGTAAAAGCCATCTCATACCCCACGGAAAAGGCTACGATATCGAAATTCGTGATGGGATCGCCGGATTCCAGCGCAAAGAGCGGCATGCCCGCCTTGCGCATCTCCTCCTCCATGTCGCCCCATGGGGCAAAGACCCGCTCGCACCACACGCCGTCCATCTGATTCATGACGCCGTAGAGGATCCGCATACCCAGATTGGACATGCCGATCTCATAGGTATCCGGGAAGCAAAAGGCAATGCGGGTATCTACCTGCGCCTTATCCTTGATGACCGCGTTATATTCGCCGCCCACATAGCGGGCAGGCTTCTGCACCCGTGGCAGGATGCGTTCCAGCTTTTTATCCACAGTCGTTCTCCTGTCGTATACTTGAATATCGTCTTATTTTACCTTCTTTGCGGCGGTTTGGCAACCCCTATTTACCGCGATGGTGTGCCATAGCAGCGCCGCCGATGCCAGTAGCAGGAAGGGGCTTCCTCCCTTCCACAGCGCCGCGGCCGCTGCCAGCGTCAACAGCGCCGCCATGCCGAAGCTGACAACGCCGGTGACCCGGTCGGCGGTGTATGGCTCCGTCAGCCATGCCAGAAGGTTCCACAGGACGCTGCCACCGTCCAGCGGAAGGATGGGCAGCAGGTTGAATACGCCCAGCACCAGCTGCGCGCCCGCAAACAGGTACAGCACCTCCCACAGCCGTCCGCCATAGGCCAGCGGCAGCGCCAACAACAGGTTTGCTATCGGCCCGGCGGCCGCCGCCAGCAGCTCACCGCCGTAGGAGAGCCGTCCCGACACCTGCATTTCCGCGCCCAGCGCCGTAATACGGACCGCGCTGATCCGTGCCCGCAGCCGCAGCAGCATCCCATAGTGACCAAGCTCGTGAGCCAGCGCTGCCAGCAGCAGCGCCGAAAGCAGCAGCGGCGAGGACAGCATCACAAACACCGCCAGCAAAAGCGGCGCCGACGGCGAGACTTGTATCTTGACCGGTGCGTTATGTGACATAATAGACCGGATTCAGATAAATATTGTTCTGGTGCAGCTCGAAATGCAGGTGATAGCCGGTGGCATCTCCGGTATCGCCCACCTCGGCGATAGGATCGCCCATACGGACGGATTGCCCCGACGAGGCGTTGATGCGGCTGCAATGGGCATACAGGGTAGTATAGCCGCCCGCGTGGGTCACGATGATATACTTGCCCAGCTCCGTGCTCTCCGCAATGGCGGTAACGGTGCCGTCGGCAAAGGCGCGGATGATATCCCCCTTTTCACAGCCGATGTCCATGCCATAATGAAAGCGCTCCGTACCCTCCACGGGATGGTCGCGGAAGCCGAAGGCGGAAGTCACCGTGCCCTCCACCGGCTTCTGATAGTCGAAGCCCAGCACCTGCTGGAGCATGTTCACGATCTCCGGCGTGGTGCCGTCACCATAAATAACGGCGTTGCGGTCAAGCTCGTGACTGACCTGCGCTGTCTGGGAACCGAACACCGCCACGCAGGCATCATTGATGGCATCGGCCAGATCATCGCCGCCAATGGCACGTCCCGCTGCGGAGAAGGCTGACACAAAATCGGTGTCCTCCCCCATCAGACGCAGCACCTCGCCGCCGTACTGCTGCGCCAGCGTCAACGGCGGCTGTGCGCCGCCCCGAACAG
>CAVBAZ010000014.1:0-3313 GCA_963593515.1 Bacteroidaceae bacterium | reverse complement strand
GAAGCGGTTTATCCGCTTTCCTTTTTATTTTGCCAACGAAAACTTTACACTAACTATAAAGAAAGAGACGGCGCAAGCCGTCTCTTTTGTGCTATTCGGTTTCGTCCTCCGCAGGCGGCCATATCTGTATACAGGTCTGCCACTTCTCATAGCAGCCGTCCGTGCTCCACTCGTGCCACAGCGTCAGCGCGTCCCGGAAGGGATAGACCGGCTTCGTCTGCCGGACGTAGTTGCACCAGCTATACAGCGACGGCATCTCCGGCGTCAGCATTTCGGCGTCGTACAGGAGATAGGCCCGTATATTCTCGCTGTGATCCATCCGCGACCACCTTGCGACAATGCTGCTTCTCCGATTGGCACCCAGGAAATCGGTAAATTCGTAGCCGCCGCTCTCCACCGAATAGAAGTCCGCCGCATAGGACTGGCCGTCCTTTTCGCACAGCAGGCGGCCGCTGTTCCATCCGCCGGGGCTCCACGACTCCTCGTTATCCTGCCACAGGGGCCACAGCTCTATGCACTCGGAACGGCAGGCCACGTCCGGCTGTCCGATCGTCACATGGTGCAGCACGATGGCCCGCTGTCTGCCCGCTTCCTCCACCAGCACCACCACATGGGTCACAAAGCCCTCATAGAGATCATATGCCCGATAGTGATAGTGGTAACTGCCGTCCGGCTGCTTCTCCGCGTCGATATAGTGCCAGCGGGGCGGCGTGTCATCGTTCCACACCGATGTGGTGACCTCGCGGTAGGTCTCGTCCTCATACAGAGGCTCCGTCTCGGTATACACCATCACCGCGCCGGACATCCGCGCCACTTCCTCCGCCGTCAGGTCGTCCAGCACCTGCTCCGGGAAGCCCAGCTCCAGCAGTTCCGCCCGGATAGCCTCGTCCTGGGGCGCGTTGTCACGCACCTGCCAGTTCATGGGATATCGCTGGCCCAGGAACATGGCCAGCAGCACCGCCGCCAGCGTCAGCCCCAGATAGCCCCACAGCACCGCCGCCGAGGGCAGGCGCACCGGCGCGGCGTGGATGGCGTAGCCCGTGTCCGCGAGGGAGCGGGCCAGCTTCACCAGATTCCGCAGGATCACGATATACACGATCAATATCGGCAGCACCGCCAGCCAGCCGCTCAGTTTGATGAAGGCCAGCGCGCACATGACCACATAGAAAATCACCAGCGCACCGGCGGCGGGAGCGGCGGGCTTTTCCGCGCCTGCTGCACGGGATACCCCCACCATGCCCCGCCACAGGCAGCAATACAGCGCGAAGGTCATGGCCATGACCGCATAGGCCGGGATGTTTTTCACATCTACCGGCAGGGCCGCCAACGCGAAGGACGCGCTGCGCACCGCGGCGATGGCGATAGACAGCCGCCAGCACCATTGCAGCGCCCTGTTCTCCTGCCGCAGGGTGCGGAAGCCCAGCACCATCAGAATACCGCCCAGGGCGGGCAGGATCATGTTCAGATACAGGAACTTGAAGGTGATGGTGGTCAGGCCCATGCCCCACAGCACCAGGGCCATGGCTTCCCGCCACGGGTTCACCACCGCCATGGCCGGGGACAGCCCGGAAGCGTCCTCCCGCAGCAGCTGATCAAAACGCAGATCGTCACTCACAGAAGTCACCTCCCAACAGCTGCCGCAGCTTTTGCCGCAGGCGGTACAGCCGCCCCTCCACCGCCCGCTCCGTCAGGCACAGCTCGGCGGCCATCTGGGCGGTGGACTGGCAGTAGTAATATTTTCGATAGAACAGGCTCCGATCCTCCGGCAGCAGGCCCGCGATGGCGGCTTGCAGCCGCTGCTGGCGCTCCCGCCGCAGCAGCTCCTCCTCGGCGCTGCCGCCGGTGTGGGGCACGGTCTCCTCCAGCGGGGCGTCCGTCCGGGCATGGCGGGCGCGGTTCAGGGCGGCGTTGCGGCTCAGCACCGTCAGCCATGCCTTCAATGCGCCCTTTTCGCCGTCAAAGCTGTCCGCCGTCTGCCAGATCTTCAGGGAGATGTCGGCATAGCACTCCTCCCGATCCCGCTCATCCGTCAGGATGGGCCGCAGGATGTACCGGATCAGCGGCCCGTACTGCCGCAGAAGCGCATGCAGCGCGGCCTCGTCGCCGCCCGCGATCTTTTCCATCAGTGTGCGCTCGTCCAACCGTATCCCCTCCCCTCCGGATGTTTCTCTACTCTATACTACACCATTTTTGCCTAAAACCCACGGAAAATTTTTGCAGAGAACAACATTGAAAAAACTATGCATATCGGGCGGCGGGGTGTAGTCACCCCGCCCTACAAAGGAACCTGTCCAAGCTGCGTAGGGCAGCATGACCACATGCCGCCGCGGTGCTCGATATGATCCTCATGACAAAACGGCGCGGCCAGGGCCGCGCCGTTTTTACCGTTATTTCTCCCGGATCATGTGATAGAACACGCCGTCTCCCGCCGGGGTGGTCTGGCAGATCGGCTCTCCCACAATGCGGAAGCCCGCCTTCTCATAGCACCTGACGGCCCGTGCGTTCCACGTTCTGACCTCCAGATACAGGGGCTTCCCCGGAAAAAGGCGCTGGGAGATATCCCATGCCATCCGGGTCATCTGCTGGCCGTACCCCTTGCCGCAGCAGGCCGGGTCTGCCCCGATGCCGAAAAAGACCTCCGTCTCCTCCTCATAGAGATTGATGAAGCCCACCATCGCCGCGCCGTCGTAAAAGGAATAAAAGTTGTTCTTCGGATTGGCAAAGCCCACGCCGCGGGCCTTCTGGGCCTCATAGGCGTCGGTGTTATAGATGGCATATTCACCGTCATACTGCCACGTGGTGATGCGGTATTTCTCCTCTTCTGTGGTCTTGTGATAGGTCAGCATAGGTTCTCCTGTGGGGGCGTTGTCTCAATGGCTTTTCCGGTATACGACGGGGCGATGTGGGCATCGCCCCCTACGAAGCAGACAATCCGAAGATTTCTCGTCAGTTTACTTCCACTGCTCCAGCGCGGCGCGGGCGGCGGACTGCTCCGCCTCCTTCTTGCTGTGGCCAGAGCCGAGACCGATGACCTGACCGTTCAGCGTCACCGCCACGGCGAACACCTTGGCGTGATCCGGGCCGCTCTCGGACACCGGCTCATAGTGCAGCACCTGATTGGGCTTGCGCTGCACCAGCTCCTGCAATTCGGTCTTGCAGTCACGGCGGCGGTTCTCCACCACTTCTTCCTGCTCCTTTTCCAGCAGGATACGGTGGATCAGGGCGCGCACCTTGTCGATGCCGCCATCCAGATACACCGCGGCCAGCACCGCCTCCACCGCGTCCGCCAGAATGGACGGACGGCGGCGGCCGC
>CAVBAZ010000013.1:0-5139 GCA_963593515.1 Bacteroidaceae bacterium | reverse complement strand
CGTCCATGATCTCCGGATGGCCAGGCTGATAGCCCTCGGCGTTCTCCACGGCGGCGCGGATCTTATCGGCGGTAGCGCCGCACAGCACCAGCAGCTTGACGTGTTCCACGATCTCGCCGCCCAGCGCGTCGAAGGGAATGTGCTTATCATAGCCGCCGGCGATCAGGATCACCTTCTCCGGGAAGGAGCGCAGGCCCGCCGTGGTGCGGCTGGGGCTGGAAGCAATGGAATCGTTATAGTACCGCACCCCCTTATAGGTGCGCACCAGTTCGATGCGGTGCTCCACACCGCCGAACTCACGGGCAAAGTCCCGGATGGTCTCGTCGGGTACCAGACCGTCCACGGCGGCAACAGCCGCCATGTAGTTCTCCACATTGTGGACGCCGGGAAGCTTGATATCGGCGGTGGACATGACGGTGCGCTCGCCCGCACCGTCACGGCAGACGATGTCATCACCCCGCAGGAACACGCCCTTCTCCGGTTCGCCCTGACGGCTGAAATACACCGCCCGTTCAGGGACGCTCTCCCCCTGCTGCCGGGTGATGGCGTTGTCGAAGTTGAAGATGGCCTTGTCGCCCGGCTTCTGGTGACGGAAGATGTTCTCCTTGGCGGCCACATACTCCGCCATGTCCTTGTGGACGTCCAGATGGTTGGGGGCCAGATTGGTCACCACGGCGATGTGGGGGCTGTACGGCATGGTCATCAGCTGGAAGCTGGACAGCTCCAGCACCGCGTAGTCGGTGGGGTGCATGTCCCCGGCCTCACACAGCAGCGGGTGGCCGATGTTGCCGCCCACGTGGACGGTATTACCCGCCTTCTTCAAAAGCTCGGCGATGATGGTGGTGGTCGTCGTCTTTCCGTCGCTGCCGGTAACGGCGATAATGGTACAGGGGCACACCCGGAAAAACACCTCCATTTCGGAGGTCAGCTCGCTGCCTCCGGCCACGGCCTTCGCCAGCTGCGGCACATCGGGCCGCAGACCCGGCGTGCGGAAGATGACGTCCTGATCCAGCCCCTCCAGATAGTCCGGGCCTAATTGCAGCCGTGCGCCCTTTGCTTCCAGCTCACCGGCCAGCTCACCCAGCTGCTCCCGCGTCCGCTTGTCGCAGGCGGTGACGGCGATGCCCTCGCCCAGCAGCATACGGATCAGCGGCTCGTTGCTGACGCCGATGCCCACCACGGCCACGGTCTTATGCTTGATGGAATCCAGATACCCTCGCAATGTCATGGGATAGCCTCCCTTATCGAAATAAAATCTGATATATTATACCGCAATCCAAGGGCGGATTCAATCAGAAACCGCAAAAAATCCCGCCGCGGCATAAGCCGCAGCGGGATCTTTGCGCAGAGCGATTTATTTACCACACGCCCTAACGTCACAGAGGTGGAAGTTTTTGCAACTCCCACCTCTTATATCTTTATTTATTTTAATGTATCCTCCAGCTGCTGCAAGTCCTCCATCATCTGGTCAAATCCGGAATAGTCGGCGTTTTCCAGCACATCCTCGGCCCGGCGGATATCCTGCAGAATAGTCTCACTCATAAAGGCATATTCACCTCTCTGCTTCTGGCACCATGTACGCTGCTGGGCGATGATGGCACGGAGCTTTTCAATGGCCCCGGCGCGGAACTCCTCCGTGCGCCGATGGGCATTGATCTCAATGTCCGCAATGTGCTCCTTCAAATGGGCGCACTCGTTAGCGGAGGCGCGCAAGCTCTCGTTCTCGGCCTCCAGCGCTTCGCAGCGCACCGCCAGTTCTGCGGCACGGGCCTGCGCTTCATCCAGCCGCTGCTGCAAAGATTCCTGATCCTGCTCCTCCTGTTTCATCTGCTTCGTCTGGGCGTGGAGGGTACGCAGCGCCTGCTCGATCTGCTCATTATCCGCTTTCAGCCTGGTATTTTCAGTTTCCAGTGCATCCAGCTTCTCCTGCGTCTCCTTTGCAGTCTTCTCGATATAACTGACCACATCCTCACGGTCAAAGCCGCCAAACATGCAGGTTTTGAAATTTGCGCTCATACTTTTCCCCTCCGCATATGACATACATTTCTCTTTCCTTTTAAGATACCACAAATGTTCTTCGTTGACAACCCGGAAAAAATCAAAAAAATTGAAATTACCTCTTGCATTTTGGAAAAATGTGTGCTATCATAAGCAAGTCGTCTGGAAAGACATGCGCCGTTAGCTCAGTTGGATAGAGCGTCTGGCTACGGACCAGAAGGCCGGGGGTTCGAATCCCTCACGGCGTGCCAAAAATCCTCGAAATCGTAAGATTTCGGGGATTTTTGTTTCACAATAGTTGTTATTTCCGGATGCTACTCTTTTCTGACCCAAACGCTGACCCTAACGGGAGCGGATAGCGGAAAGTATCAGACAGCGCCGGAGAGGATATTCCCCATCGTTTGGGCCGCTTTCAGTTGGGCGTCGGTGGTAACGTGAGCGTAAGTATCCAGCGTAAAGCCTGCGGAATAGTGGCCCAGCATACTGCTGACGGTCTTTACGTCCACGCCGTTCTGAAGGGCCATGGTGGCGAAGGTGTGTCTCAGGTCATGGAAGCGTATCCTCGGCAGTCCTGCTCTCTTTAGCACTCTTTGCAGCATATGCAGGACGCTATCCGGCGACATGGGGCCTCCGGTGGACGATGGGAATACCCATTCGCTGCCGCCCGTTTTGTTTTTCTGCGCCTTTAGAACGTTTATCGCGTCTGCCGACAGCGGCAGGGTGCGGTAGGCGTTCTTTGTTTTCAACGGAGCTTCCTCTACCCTGCCGTTCTGTCTTGAGATAGCTCGTTGGATTTTCAATACACCACGGTCGAAGTCCACATCTGTCCACTTCAGGCCCAGCAGTTCCCCGCGGCGCAGGCCGGTGGCAAGGTCGAGGTAATAGAGCTCGTATACGCCGCTGTCTTTGGCTTCTCGGAAGAATGCGTTCAGCTGGTCGGCAGTCAAGGTTTTCATCTCTTTGTGCTCTACCTTCGGCAATGCGCAGCCTTGCGTGGGATTTTTGTTCACCAGCTTCTGTTCTATGGCGAGGTTATATGCCGAGCAGATCATCTGGTGGATGTTGCGGACGGTCTTGGGAGCCAGTCCTTTTGGCTTTTTCTTCGCTTCGATGCGGTCTACCCGCCCGCCTTCCAGCAGGTGCTTGTAGAATTTTTGTAAGTCCAGAGAGGTCAATTCTGCCAGCGGAATGCTGCCGATCTGCGGCTTGATATGGTTCTTGAGGAAACCTTGGCTTGTCTTGAACGTAGAGGGGCGCAACTTGATTTTCGCGTAGTTCTCCATCCACACCTCCAGCCAACTGCCGACTGTGAAGCTCTTTGCCTTGCCATAGTCGATGCCCACATTTTCCTCGATGGCAGTCTTTAGTTTCTCTTTCACCTCTGTCTGTGTCTTGCCCAGGACATTCTTGATGATGGCTTTGCCGGTCTCCGGATCATGGCCGACCGTGTAGCGGCCTTCCCATCGGCCATCTTTGCGCTTTCGAAGGCTTCCTTCTCCGTTCGCACGTCGTTTCCTTGTCATACTCTCTGCACCTCCCCGCATATTTCCTGTTGCCGCATTGCCGTTCCCGGCCACCATTCGGGGCCGCCAACGGCGCGGCTGCCACTCCTTTTTGCTCGCTTCATCCGCCACCGGCGGCGCTCGCAAACGTCCCCTTCTCCGTTCGCTCGTCGTTTTGGCATAGTATCGCCCTCCTTTGTAACGGTACACAATACCGGAAAGGACAGCAAATAGCTATGGGAAAGCCGCAGTATTATCAGAAAGTTATCAATTCCCCGCCGCTTTTCTTTGTTTAAGGCGTACCAAGATTTGAGCTGCTACGAAGGATTTTCGCTGCAAACGCACCTGCCAACGCCGTTTGGCGCGCCTATATTCCTTGAAATATCCGCTGCTGCGGGAACTATGACGCCATTCTTAGTAAAACCTTGCTCAACAGACGCCACTTCCGACTCCACCGAAAACCCCCGTAAACTGTCCGCACTGCGGGCAGATGTATCCGGGCAGGGCGGCGGTAACGACGCCAGTCCTTTATCCTGCTTCTTCCTTCGTCCCGAAAGGCCTCCGCAAAACCGCCCGAAAACGGCTCGAAATCCCTCTCTGGGGCCCGGGATGCTGCCCTCTTCTGAAGGAGGCCACAAACCGGCTCACGAGGGCAAACACGGGGGATTTCTGTGTGGAGTGCTTGTGGCATGTGATACAACAAGCCGGAGGAAGCGGATGTGCGCGTTTACAGCGTGCGTCCGCTTCCTCCGGCGTCGCGGCCCCGCAGGGCTGCGGGAGCCTATTCTTTGATTACAGCGTGGTCATTTTTGTGCTGCCATCGGTCTACTCCAAGCGTGGCAACAATATGGCAGCAACGGGTAGACACAGCGATTTCTTGAATTCGCGGGGCGTCATTATTTGAGGAGCTGCTTCAGATCCTCTTCCGGCGTAGTGATGGGGGCAATTCCGAAGTTCTCTACGAGATAATTCAGCACATTGGGCGAAACAAATGCCGGCAGCGTGGGGCCAAGGCGGATATTCTTGATGCCCAAGTACAGCAGCGTCAACAGGATGCACACAGCTTTCTGCTCGTACCAAGAGAGCACCATAGACAGCGGAAGATCGTTCACGCCGCAGCCGAAAGCATCAGCAAGGGCAACGGCAATCTGAATGGCGCTGTAAGCGTCGTTGCACTGTCCGACATCCATCAGACGGGGCAGGCCGCCGATGGTGCCGAGGTCAAGATCGTTGAAGCGGAATTTGCCGCAGGCAAGGGTCAGCAGTACAGTATCGGCAGGCGTCTGCTTGACAAACTCCGTGTAGTAGTTGCGGCCGGGGCGCGCACCGTCGCAACCAGCAACCAAGAAGAAGTGCCGGATAGCGCCGGATTTGACCGCCTCGATGACCTGATCTGCTACGCCAAGCACCGTGCCACGGGCAAAGCCAGTCATAACCGTGCTGCCACCGTTAATGCCAGTGAAAGGCTTGTCCTCGGAGTAACCGCCCAGCTCCAAAGCCTTTTCGATGACCGGGGTGAAGTCCTTGTCCTCTCCGATGTGCGTCATTTCGGGGTAAGACACCACCGCCGTGGTGAACACGCGGTCGGCATAGCATGCTTTCGGCGGCATCAGACAGTTTGTGGTGAACAGCACCGGCG
>CAVBAZ010000012.1:0-4637 GCA_963593515.1 Bacteroidaceae bacterium | reverse complement strand
GCAACGTCCGGTGATCCGGGGCCTTCCCGTGCAGCCCCGCCTCAAACAGGGGCACGATGACGATGGCCGTGTTTACCAGAAACGACACGGTGGAGGCGTGAGTTTTGGTCAAGGCGAAGGTCTCGCAGGTCATGACGGCGAAAAAGACCGCGCCCAGGATCATGCCGTGGAGCAGGTCGGTCTTTGTCACATGGCGCAGCTTCTTCCAGAAGATGACGCACAGCACCACAAAGGCCAGTCCGAACCGCACCGCCAGCAGGTTCAGCGGGCTCATGCTCTCCAGTCCCACCTTGGCGAACAGCAGCGACGTGCTTCTGGCGAAGATCACGGCGGCCAGCAGCCACTCGGCAGCTCTCTTGCTCATGGTAATTCCCTCCCGTTTATCCATTGATCTCCCCCGCGAAACGCGCCGTTGGGGCAAGGCGCGGGCCTTGCCCCTGACGGCTGAATGGGGAGAGAAAAGCTTGTTACTTGGCAGCGGCTGCGGCCGCCTTCAGCTCCGTCCGCGCAGGAGGGTCGTTGGTCAGGCAGTTGACGGCCACCACGAATCCGGTGCCTGCCGCCATGGACAGGGCCAGCAGCGCCGTGCTGCTTCCCACGCAGCCGAAGTAGGCGAACAGCACCACCAGAGCCAGGCACACAAGGGCGACGGTCACGCAGACGTTGTTTCGTACATTCTTTTTCATGGTTTTGTCCTCCTTTTTAAATTTGGTGTTTGTTTTTCGTTACCTTTAGGTTGACTTCATCATAGCACGGCCTTATACTTGTGTAAAGCGATACTATATCACGCTTTCATTGACAAAACTGCAATTAAAGGAGGGCGGCCATGGACACGGAGAAATGCGCGGCGCTGCTGTGCGCCTTGGAGGAGGGAACGCTGGCCCGGGCGGCGGACAGGCTGGGCTATACGCCCTCCGGCATCAGCCGTATGGTGGCGGCGCTGGAGGAGGAGCTGGGCTTTCCACTGCTGCACCGCAGCCGGGGCGGCGTCATCGCCACCGGCGAATGTGAGGCGCTGCTGCCCGCTATGCGGCAGATGGTGTATCAGGCGGAGAACTGCCGCCAGACAGCGGCGGCGCTGCGGGGCTTGGAGCAGGGCAGCATCACCGTGGGGGCCAATTACCACTTCTACTCCCGCCAGATGGCCCACCTGATGGCCCGCTTTCGGGAAAAGCACCCCGGCATCGTCTTTCAGACCATCGAGGGCACCAGCACCACACTGGTGGCTGCCCTGCGGGAGCACCGGGCCGACCTGTGCGTCATCAGCCGCCGGGATGGCTCTCACCAGTGGCTGCCCCTGCGGCAGGATCAGATGTTGGTGATGCTGTCGCCCTCCCATCCGCTGGCAGCGGCGAAGGCTGTACCCATCCATCTGCTGGAAACAGAGAGCTATATTGAGATATTCCCCGGCCGGGAGACGGATAACTCCCGTATTCTGGCGGAAAACGACATCCATCCCGGCAACCGCTTTGCCGGTGTGGAGGACAACTTCTCCGCCATGGCCATGGTGGAGGCGGGGCTGGGCATCGCGCTGGTGAACGCCCTGATCGCCGGGACGCTGACCGGTGACGTGGTGTTCCGTCCGCTGGATCCGCCCCAGTATGTGGAGATCGGCATCGCCACGCCGCCCTTGGAGAGCATGTCCCCCGCCGCGAGACAGTTTTTGAATTTCGTGAGGGAGAATATGGAGGGGTGAAAAAACTGGCATGAAATCTGCGGCGGGGTGAGGGCACCCCGCCCTACGGCCGACCGCCGATAGAATTTCGTAGGGCGCGATGCCCACGCAGTGGAGCGAAGCGGAACAAGTACCCTTGGGGTGCATCGCGCCGCCGTACAACGCATCATACCCTACCGTTGCATTGCATAAGCGGCAGCGGCGCAAGAAGAAAGTCGATTCGTCACATGCAGCGATAACAACCGAGTTCCGCAAACGCGCGGTAAAAGGTCGCAAATATACAATGCAGCATAGCGTGGGCGGATTCTTAAACCGCAGGTTTAAGCAGCGTTTTTGGGTACTTTTGCCGCTGTGGGCAAAAGTACCTCGTGGCCGGAGCCACGAAACATCTCCTCGCGCCCGAAGGCGCGAAACACCCCTATTAAAAAACCAATATTTATAGGAATCCCGTTTGACAGGGCAAGGTAAGGTTGCTATATTATAAAAAACACCATTCCACCGCCAAAACAGGCGGAAAGGAGGAGCATATATGACCCATAAAGCCATTTTCCGCCAGCATTGGAGCGACGCCTTCCGGGACGCGGCGTTCCGGCAGCGGCTGCACGATCCGGACATGGCGGAGCGCTGGGCAAAGGAACGCTTCATCGAGGGCTTTCTGCCGGTGCGGCAGCGCGTTTCCTGCCGCGCCGTGATCGAGACGGCGGCTGCCGCCATGGCGGATATCCCCGCGCCGGAGGGTGGATGGAGCAGCTATGTGCTCAGTAACGCCATTGCCCGGCTGTATCCCCAGCACCGCAGGGAGGCCACGGAGCAACAGGAGGACTTTGCCCTGTGTGCCCTGCTGGCTCTGCAGCAGCTGCTGGCGGAGGAGCGGAGTCTGCCCTTCGACATGACCATGGACTTCGCCTTCTGCACCGAGGAGGAGGCGGCGGACAGCCCGTACTATCAGCGGTTTTTGCAGGTGTGGCGGCAGGACTTCGTGTATGAGCTGCTGCGCCTGAGCAGCGAGCTGACGCCCTTCAGCACCCTTCAGCACATCGCCATGGTACACCATGTAGCCATGACGGCGGGCCGTGCCCTGCGCCGCAGCGGCGTGACAGTGGATCTGGGGCTGACCTCCGCGGCGGCGGCGGGCCACGACATCGGCAAATTCGGCTGCCTGCCGGGAGAGCGCGTGCCCTACCTCCACTATTACTATACCGACGAATGGCTGACCCGCTCCGGCCTTCCTCAGGTGGGGCAGGTGGCGGGCAACCACTCCACATGGGATCTGGAGCTGGCCAACCTGTCGGTGGAATCCATGCTGCTGATCTACGCCGACTTCCGCTCCAAGCAGCGGCGGGAGGCGGACGGTCGAGAGACGGCGGCGCTGTACTCCCTGAAGGATGCCTTTGATGTGATCCTCAGTAAGCTGGACAACGTGGATGACGCCAAAAAGCGCCGGTATGAGTACGTTTACCGCAAGCTGCGGGACTTTGAGGACTATATGCGCTTCCGCGGCGTGGACGTGACGCTGCGGGGACATGACACGGCGCCGGAGCAGCAGCCGGACGCGGCGCTGATGACGCCGGAGCAGTATTACCGGGCCTTCTGCCTGATGGCGGTGGAGCACAACCTGAGCATGATGCGCCGCCTGAGCCACGAGGGTCTGTTCTCCGACCTGCTGGAAAAGGCCCGCAGCGAGAAGGACTGGGCCAAGGTGCGTACCTATCTGTGTATTCTGGAGGACTATTTCACCTATCTGTCCGCCAACCAGAAGATCCAGACGGTGTACTTCCTCTATGAGCTGCTGCTGCACCCGGAGGGCGATATCCGCCGTCAGGCGGCGGCGCTGATGGGACAGGTGATGGCCAAATTCAGCCTGCGCTACAAGAAGGAACTGCCATCCACCGCGCCGCAGGCGGCGGTGGAGCAGACCCAGTTCGCCCTGTGGGCGCAGTATCTGAACCTGCTGTTCTACCCCGACCATAAGCTGACGCCCCAGCAGACCAGTCACATCCGCTTCACCGCCAAGCTGGTGGTGTCCGCTACGCTGGAAAACTGCGCCCCGCAGGAGACGGAGCGGTTCCTTGCCGTGCTGTTGGCCCACTACCAGTCCGCCAAAGTGGAGGACGAGGGCGCGGCGCTGGCCCTGACGGATACCCTCAGCTATCTGCCGCTGAAGCTGCTGACACAGGAACAGCTCCGGCAGGTGGCGGATTTCGCGCTGGCCCAGTGCCGCAGCACTGATTCCTCCGTGCAGGCGGCGGCGCTGCAATTCTTCCTGCGGGCGCGGCAGACGCTGCCGGAGGAACCGCTTCTCAATGACCGGCTGGCGCGGCTTTGGGCCGCAAGCATCACCTTCCCGCTGCCTTCCCTGCGGTATCAGTACGCGCGGGTACAGGGCATGGCGGCGGAGGACGCGGTAAAGGCCCTGAAGCCGGAGGAGCTGTCGGATATCCTGCTGGACAACCTGAAAACCGCCACACCGTGGATGATCAAGGTGATCAACGTGGAGCTGCTGGCCCGCTATGCCGCCCACGGCGGCGGAAGCACCATGCAGATCGCCGCCCATTTCGCCAACATCATCCGCGTCAGCGAAGCGGTGGTGGTGCGGGAGCGGGCGGGCCGCGCGCTGCTTGGCATCGCGCCCCGGCTCACCAGCGAGGAGCGCAACGAGGTGGCCGTGGAGCTGTCCAAGGCGCTGGAAGCGGGCCACTATGAATTTTCCAAGTATATCCCCCAGTATCTGGGTTCCTTTATGCTGTGGCTGCCGCCGGCGGAGCTGGACGAGGTCATCGATTATCTGGCGGGGCTTTTGAGCCACTCTGCTGACAGCGTGGTGGCTTCGGCGCTGGACACGGTGGGCTTCGCGCTGGAGAACTACCGGCTGTATCCCCGGCGCTTTCCGGAGGAGGAAGGCGTGTGGGACCGCCGCCGCTGCCGTCTGGCGGGGCTGCTGCTGAAGGGCATGGCCTCCTAC
>CAVBAZ010000011.1:0-5657 GCA_963593515.1 Bacteroidaceae bacterium | reverse complement strand
TATCCAGACGGTGGGCATCGAGATCCAGCGGGCCAAGAATATGCACAAGTTCCGCTCCCTGACCTATCTGGGGGTGGCACTGGGCAACACGCTGCTCTCCATTCCGCTCAGCATGAAGTGGGAGGGTCTGGGCGCCGCCATCGGCACCGCCATCGCCACGCTGATCGGCAACGTGATCCTGATGAACTGGTACTACTACCGACGCATCGGCCTGAACATTCCCGCCTTCTGGCGGCACATCTTCCACCTGATGCCCTCCATGGTGCTGCCTGCCGCGGCGGCAGTGCTGTTGGCCATTTTTACCCACCCCACCAGCTACTGGGGGCTGATCCCGCCGGGCTGCGCCTTTGTGGCGGTATACGCCCTGTCGGTGTGGCTGTTCGGCCTGAACCGTTACGAGCGGGGACTGGTGACCGGCCCGCTGCGGAAGCTGACAAGAAGAAAAAGGAGAGGGGGCGGACGCCGTGCCGCGTAAATCGGGACGCAATACCAAGGGCCGCATCGTCTCCGCGGCGTGGAAGCTGTTCTATGAGCAGGGCTACGACAACACCACCGTGGAGGACATCATCTTCGAGTCTGAGACCTCCAAGGGCAGCTTTTACCACTATTTTGAGGGGAAGGACGCCCTGCTTGGCTCGCTGTCCATGATCTTCGACGAGAAGTACGAGGAGCTGCGGCAGGAGATGGCCCCGGACATGCACGCCGTGGACAAGCTGCTGTATATGAATCACGAGCTGTTCACCATGATCGACAACACCGTGTCGGTGGAGCTGCTGGCCCGCCTGTTCTCTACCCAATTGACCACCAAGGGAGAAAAGCACCTGCTGAACCGTGACCGCATGTACTTCAAGCTGCTGCATCAGGTGGTGCGGCAGGGCATGGAGCGCGGCGAGCTGCGGACGGATATGACCGCCAACGAGATCATCAACGACTACGCCATGTTTGAGCGGGCGCTGATGTACGACTGGTGTCTGGCCGACGGCGGCTACGCACTGGCCCGCAACGCCGATCGGCTGATGCCCATGTTTTTGGCCAATTACCGGGGAGAAAAATAAAAATTTATTTTTCGTCTTTACGCAGATTCATAAATCGTCTACAATAGAAATGCAGGAATATCAACGCATTAACAAGATATTAACAGAATGGAGTATAGAACTAGTTCTATACTCCATTCTGTATTTACGTCTAGTAAAGTGTATGGTATACTAGCCGCTGTTAGACCATCGATCAACAAGGACAAACACGGTTTTGACGGGCAGAAATGCGCCCACACTGCGTCAAGTCCCTTGACAATACGACAACGCCCACCAAGGCGAAAAGGGCAAAAAGCGCCGGAAAGACACGCTGTCAGGCGTGCTTGTCCTTATTGATCGATGGTCAAAGAAAGAGAGGTTCCTTAGTATGACATCTGCGCAAATCTGTATCATTATCGCCATTGCGGTGTATCTTATCGCCATGGTGTTCGTAGGCGTGGCCTACTCCCGTGCCAGCAAGGGCGGCGCGGATAACTTCTATCTGGGTGGCCGTCAGCTGGGCCCCGTGGTCACGGCCATGAGCGCCGAGGCCAGCGACATGAGTTCCTGGCTGCTGATGGGCCTGCCCGGCGTGGCCTATTTCACCGGCATCGCCGACGCGGCGTGGACCGCCATTGGTCTGGCGCTGGGTACTTACCTGAACTTCCTGCTGGTGGCCAAGCGCCTGCGCATCTACTCCGCTGAGATCAACGCCATCACTGTGCCGGAGTTCTTCTCCAAGCGCTTCAAGGACGATCAGAAGGTGCTGCTGGGCATCTCCGCTCTTATCATCCTGATCTTCTTCATCCCCTATACCGCCTCCGGCTTTGCTGCCATCGGCAAGCTGTTCAACAGTCTGTTCGGCTTTGATTACATGGTCTCCATGCTGATCGGCGCGGCGGTGGTCATCCTCTATACCATCATGGGCGGCTTCCTTGCCGTGTCCACCACCGACCTGATCCAGAGCATCGTCATGACCATCGCGCTGGTGGTGGTGCTGGGCTTCGGCATCGAGGTGGCGGGCGGATGGAGCGCCGTCGCTGATAACGCCCGCTCCATTCCTGGTTACCTGAGTCTGGTGCAGATGACCAACATCTCCACCGGCGAGGTGCAGGATTACGGCTTCATCAAGTCCCTGTCCATGCTGGCGTGGGGCCTTGGATACTTCGGCATGCCCCACATCCTGCTGCGCTTCATGGGCATCAGCGACGCCAATAAGCTCAAGATCTCCCGCCGCATCGGCAGCATCTGGGTGGTCATCTCCATGACCGTGGCCGTTACCATCGGCATCGTGGGCCTGGCCATGTCCCGCGTGGGCGAGATCGAGACCTTCGGCTCCTCCAGCGCCGCCGAGGCCGTCATCGTCAAGATCGCCGACCTGCTGAGCACCCACGGCGTGCTGGCCGCGCTGGCCGCCGGTCTTATCATCGCCGGCATTCTGGCCTCCACCATGTCCACGGCGGACAGCCAGCTGCTGGCCGCGTCCTCCAGCGTGTCCGAGGATCTGGTGAAGCAGGTGCTGGGCGTGAAGATGTCCGCCAAGACCACCATGTGGGTGGCCCGCATCACCGTCATCGTCATCTCCGTTATCGCGGTGTTCTTGGCCCGTGACCCCAACAGCTCCGTGTTCACCATCGTGTCCTTCGCGTGGGCTGGCTTCGGCGCTACCTTCGCCCCCGCCATGCTGACGGCGCTGTTCTGGAAGCGCACCACCAAGTGGGGCGTGCTGGCCGGTATGGTGTCCGGCGGTGCCATGGTGTTCATCTGGAAGTATCTGGTGAAGCCGCTGGGCGGCGCGTGGGGCATCTACGAGCTGCTGCCCGCCTTCATCGTGGCGCTGGTGTTCATCGTGGTGGTCTCCCTGCTGACCAAGGCTCCCGACGCCGACACCGTGGCCACCTTCGACAAGGTCAAGGCCGACTGCAAAAAGAAGTAAACCATATTGAAAAGAGCCGCCCGTGGGCGGCTCTTTTTCTTGACAAATCGCGGCATTTCCGCCACAATAGGGCTAGAATAACATATCAGGAGGAACTTGCCATGCGCAGAAAAGAATGTGAACGGGACGAAGCCTTCGCCTGGGAGGTGCTGAAAAACTCCATCTATTCCACCGTGTCCATGGTGCGTCCGGACGGTACGCCCTACGCCACCCCGGTGAACATCATTGCCGACGATGTGTATAAGGTGCTGTACTTCCATTGCGCCGGTGCCGGAGAGCGCTGGGAGATCCTGAAGGACGGTGCGCCGGTGTGCGTCACGGCGGTGTCCAACGCCACGCTGCTTCCCAATCAGTTCACCACCGCCTACCGCAGCGCCATGTTCAAGGGCCGTGCCGAAGTGGTGACCGACGACGGTGAGAAGATGAAGGCCATGCTGCTGCTGTGTACTGCCTTTGATCCCAAGGGCATGGGCCGGTTCGAGCAGGCCATGGCCCATTGCCCCGCCAAGGTCATCAAGATTGTGCCGGAGGTCATCACCGGCAAGGAGCACGAGATGCATCAGGCACCCAAGGCCCACGGCTGCAAGGGCGAATAAAAAATTGACCGTCGAAGGACGGTCAATTTTTTATTTGGTTCGCTTTCGGAAAACCGCGCGCCAGTCCATCTCCATCACCAGCAGGCTCAGCAGCATCAGCGCCGCGCCGATATAGCCGCGGGGCAGCAGCTTCTCGTTGGCGAAGAAATAGGCCACGATGGCGGAGAATACCGGTTCCAGCGTGAAGATGACACCCACATGGCTGGCGGTGGTGTACTGCTGGGCCACCGCCTGGATCACAAAGGCAACACCGGAGCAGAACAGGCCCAGAAAGATGGCCGCGCCCCAGATCGTGGGGGACTGGGGCAGCCGTGGCTGCTCCGTGACGGCGGATACCAGCAGCATCAATATGCCCGCTACGCCCAGCTGGCAAACGCCCAGCGTCAGGGCATCCACCTCCGGCTGCTTGACGGCCCTCTCTGTCACCAGCATGTCGGCGGCGTAGCACACGGCGCAGACGAGGCAGATCAGGTCGCCCTTGGCGGGCCGGAACTGCTCGTTCAGCGTCAGCAGGGCAAGGCCCACCGTGCAGAGGGTCAGCGCGACGCCCAGCCTTTTGTCGGGCTTGTGGCGGTTGAACAGAAGGTCCAGCAGCGGCGTGAACACCACCGGCAGGGCGCAGATGAAGCCCGCATTGGAGATGGAGGTGTTGGCCACGCCGAAGGTGGCCCCAGCGTACACGCCCACCAGCAGTGTGCCGATGATGGCACTGTATTTCAGCGTGGTGCGGTTGATGTGCCGCAGTTTTTTCCAGAAGATGGGCGCCAGTACCAGAAACGCCAGCAGAAAGCGGAAGGCGTTCAGATTCATGGGCTGCAATTCATCCAGACACAGATTCACCAGATAGTAGGATACACCCCAGAACAGCGTGACCAGCACCAGTGCCAGATCGGCCTTGCGCTGCTTCGACATAATAAACGCCTCCCCTTCATAGTCTCTGAGAAGGGAGTATATCACAATTTTCGCCCGAAAGCAATCATTTCCACAACCGGAGATAGCCACCGTCGTGAAGCTGCTTCATCAGAAGCAGCAGGATCGGGCCGAGGATCATGCCCGCCACACCCATGGCGCAGAAGCCGATATACATGGCGGCCAGCGCGGGCAGCGGCGGCAGTCCGGCGCTTTGCGCCATCAGCTTCGGCTCCATGACGCTGCGTACCAGCCAGATCACCAGATACAGCGCCGTCAGGGCGATGCCCTTGGGGAAGCTGCCCGCCAGACAGCACAGCACTGCCCACGGCAGCAGCACCGTGCCGGTGCCGAACACCGGCAGCGCGTCGATGAACGCGATGACTGCCGAGAGCAACAGGGCATAGGGCTGCCGGATCAGCAGCAGTCCCGCCAGCAGCTGGCAGAAGGTAATGACGATCAGCACACACTGGGCTTTGACCCATTTGCCGATGGTGGTGATAAGGCTGGACTTGATGCCCCGTGCGGTCTCCCGCCACGCGGGCGGCAGCTGCCGCCGCAGGAAGGCCATCAGCTGGGGATAGGCGGCGGAGGTGAAGAACAGGGCCAGCGCCGTGGTGGCGCAGAACAGCATCACCTGGGGCAGCGCGCCCACGAGGCCGGTCAGCAGCCGAAGCAGAGTGGAGGAAAGACTGCCCAACGCCTCGGAAGCCGTTTGCTCCAGCCTGTCCAGAAGCTGGGTCAGCCATTGCTGCACGCCGTCGGGACAGTCGGCGCAGAAGCTGCGGAGACGGGCGGTGATGCGGTCCGCCAGCACGGGAAGTCCCGCCAGCAGCTCCGGCAGACGTTCCATCAGGTCGGTGGCCTGACGGATCAGCTGTCCCACCAGCACCACGCCCAGCGTTACCACCAGTGCCAGCAGCGCCAGCGTGAACACCGCCGCCAGAAAGCCCCGTTTCAGCCGCAGCTTCCGCCGCGCCAGCGCGATCACCGGCTCCATCAGCGCCGCGAAGCCCAGCGCCAGCAGAAATGGCAGCAGCCATACCAGCGCGTAGCGCAGCACCAGCCAACAGACGGCCAACACCGCCGCCCAGTAGGCCGCCTTAATGAGAAATGCTTTTTCCCGCTGCAAATGATCACCTGACTCTCAGTTAGTGTAAAGTTTTCGTTGGCAAAATAAAAAGGAAAGCGGATAAACCGCTT
>CAVBAZ010000010.1:0-3538 GCA_963593515.1 Bacteroidaceae bacterium | reverse complement strand
TTTCTTCAAAATTTTCTTGCATCACCTACTTGACTTCATACCATTGGACTTGATGGTATAGCCCTGTTCGGCCAGATACTGATACAGCTGGTGGATATGCTCGTGGTTGCGGGTCTCCACCACCATGCGGACGCGGCAGGAGCCCACACCCACCTTCATGCTGCTGCGCTCGTGGTACACCTCCAGCACGTTGACGCCCTCATGGGACAGCGCCGCCAGATAGGTGGCCAGCGCGTTGGGCTGGTCGGGCAGCACGGTGGAGAAGCTGGCGATACGCCCCTCCGCCGTCAGGCCGTGCTTGATGATGCGCTCCAGCATGGTCACGTCCACGTTGCCGCCGGACAGCAGAGCGCACACGGTCTTGCCCTTCACGTCCAGCTTGCCGGACATGACAGCCGCCACGCTGACGGCACCTGCGCCCTCGGTGATCAGCTTCTGCTTTTCCAGAATGGTCAGGATAGCGGCGGCGATCTCGCTCTCGCTGACGGTGACCACCTTATCCACGTACTGGCGGCACATGTCGAAGGTCAGCGTTCCCGCGGTCTTGACCTGAATACCGTCGGCCATGGTGCCCACCTGCGGCAGGGTGATGATCTTATCCTGCCGCAGCGCCTCGTACATGCTGGCCGCGCCCTCGGCCTGTACGCCGATGACCTGACAGGAGGGCTTCAGCTCCTTGACAGCCTTTGCCACGCCGGACACCAGTCCGCCGCCGCCGATGGCGGTGATGATCATGTCCACATCCGGCAGCTGCTCCAGAATTTCCAGACCGATGGTGCCCTGCCCGGCCATGATGCTGTAATCGTCAAAGGGATGGATGAAGGTATAGCCCTTCTCGTCCCGCAGACGGATGGCCTCGGCATAGGCGTCGTCGTACACGCCGGGGACCAGCACCACCTCCGCGCCGTAGCTGCGGGTGGCCTCAATCTTGGACAGGGGCGCGCCCTGTGGAATACAGATCACCGCGTGGATGCCCATATCGCGGGCGGCAAACGCCACGCCCTGAGCGTGGTTTCCGGCGGAGCAGGCAATAACGCCCCTCGCCTTTTCCTCGTCAGACAGCGTGGCGATCTTGTAATACGCGCCACGCAGCTTGAACGCGCCGGTCTTTTGCAGGCAGTCGGCTTTCAGGAACAGGCGGCACTCATCGGTGATGCCGGTGCTGGGGATCACAGGGGTCTTGTTGATGACGCCGGACAGTACGCGCTGGGCGTCGTGCAGCATAGCCATAGTCAGCATAGCAGTTCCTCCTTCACAATTGTGCGCGGGACGTATACATTATTGAGTTTTCTGTATTTATAGTAGCATACGCCGTTCGCAAATGCAAGTAATGACAGACGTTTTTTCGTAAATTTGACAAATCGGGAAGTTTTGTCTATAATATAAGATTGGTATGGTGTCCGGTGCCGGAACCAGATGCCCCTCTGGTAAACATCCGTAGGGGGCGGCGTCCTCGACGCCCCGCCGTATACCTAAATACCATCGCATGCTGAACGGGCCGTCGAGGACGCCGGCCCCTACAACCGTATAACGATTACCTTACATATACAAATACACATAAAAAGGAGTACCCACACATATGGAGCAATACAAACGCCGTCCGGGCGACCGGCGGGACGGCCGGCTGCTGCGGGAGCTGGATTCCCTGCACTTCATCACCGGCATCATCTACCCCAACCGCTGCGATAATGAAGCCTATATCTCCCAGCGCATCGACCTGACGGCCATCAACGCTTACCTTGCCAAGAAGAACGAGCCGGAAACGGACTTTCCCTATACCATGTTCCACCTGATCGTGACGGCCCTGCTGAAAACCATCACCCTGCGGCCCAAGCTGAACCGCTTCATCGTCAACAGCAACTTCTATCAGCGCAATGAGGTGTCCGCCGCCTTCGTGGTGAAGAAGCAGTTCTCCGACAAGGGCGCGGAGGCTCTGGCTTTCCTCCACAGCAAGGAGGACTTCACCGTGGAGGACGTACACGAGTACATCCGCTCGCAGGTGCAGGCCTGCCGGGGCGAGAAGGCGGACTCCTCTACCGAGAACATGGATATCCTCAACAAGCTGCCCCGGTGGCTGGGCAAGACCGCCGTCAAGTTCATCATGTGGCTGGACAAGCACGGCTGGGTGCCCAAGGACATGGTGGCTACCGACCCCTATTACAGCTCCGTTACCCTGTCCAACCTTGGCTCCATCAAGCTCAAGTGCGGCTATCACCACCTGACCAACTGGGGTACCTGCTCCCTGTTTTGCATCATCGGTGAGAAGAAGCTGTCCCCCATCTACGACGCGCAGGGCAACGTCACCATGCATGAGACGCTGGATCTGGGCCTGACCATCGACGAGCGGCTGGCCGACGGCTATTACTATTCCAAGTCGGTGCGGCTGCTGAAATACCTGCTGGAGAACCCCGAAGAACTGGAAAAGCCTTTGAAGGAGGAAGTACAATATGAGTGAAGTCAAGACCCCGTGGAAGGACTATCTGGGCGACGTGCCCATGCATCTGGAGTATTTTCAGGGCAGCATGTTCGACGCGGTAGAGAAGATCGCCGAGCAGTATCCCAATAACATCGCTTTTGATTTCATGGGCAAATCCACCACCTACCGCAAGATGGTGCAGGAGATCGAAAAGTGTGCCAAGAGCCTGAAAACGCTGGGCGTGCGGCCCGGCGACAAGGTCACCATTGCCATGCCCAACTGCCCCCAGGCTATCTATATGTTCTATGCCGTGAATCTGGTGGGCGGCATCGCCAACATGATCCACCCTCTGTCGGCGGAGAAGGAGATCGAGTTCTATCTCAACGAGTCCCAGTCCACCACCGCTATCACGCTGGATCAGTTCTATGACAAGTTCGAGCATATCCGCCAGAACACCGGCATCATCAACATCATCATCGCCTCGGTAAAGGACGCGCTGAGCCGCACCATCCGGGCGGGCTATATGCTGACCGAGGGCCGCAAGATCCAGAAGATCCCCGATGATGCCCCCGTCATCCGCTGGAAGGAATTTATGGACATGTCCCGGTTCTGCTTCTATAAGAACTACCGGGTGGAGCGCGGCTATGACGATCCCGCCGTCATCCTGTACTCCGGCGGCACCACCGGCACCACCAAGGGCATCGTACTGACCAACGGCAACTTCAACGCCCTAGGCCAGCAGATCATCGCCACCAACCCCATGTTCCGGCCCGGCGACCGGATGCTGGCCGCCATGCCCCTGTTCCACGGCTTCGGTCTGGGCGTGTGCGTCCACTCCATGCTCTCTCAGGGCGGCCGCTGCATCCTGATCCCCCGCTTCACCGCCAAGAGCTATGCCAAGCAGATCGTCAAGTACAAGTGCAACTTCATCGCCGGCGTCCCCACGTTGTATGAGGCGCTGCTGCGTCTGCCCAGCATGGACAACGCCGACCTCAGCAGTCTGAAGGGCGTGTTCTCCGGCGGCGACAGCCTGTCCATCGAGCTGAAGAAGAAGTTCGACAAGTTCCTGTACGACCATCACGCCGTCATTCAGGTGCGGGAGGGCTACGGCACCACCGAGAC
>CAVBAZ010000009.1:0-2681 GCA_963593515.1 Bacteroidaceae bacterium | reverse complement strand
CGCATATTCACCGCGAACGGCCACCACTACCTTGTCGGGGAAGCCGCACATCCAGCGGTTGGCCTGAACGGCATCCCGCAGCGTGGTGGCCAGCGCCTGCGCGTCGCCGGTGGCATGATAAGCCGCGGCGGTAAAGGTGTTGGCGTTCAGCATGTGGGTCAGGGACGCAGCCTCGTCCACCTCTGCCGTCTCCGGCAGCACCAGACTGTGCTCGGCCAGAGACCGGTCGGTCAGGTCGAAGGCGGCGGGGGCGTTCTCCACCATCTGCTCGGCGTTGGGGCCGCCGCCCACCACGGCGAACTTCTCGTCCTCGCCGTAGTCGTTCCACACGGTCTCCAGCAGGTTCAGTGCGCTGGTGATCTCGGCGGGCTGGTCGCCGGACTGGTCATCCTTGGCGTCGTTATTACCGCCGCAGGCCACAAGAGACAGCACCATCACAGCGGCCAGCATCAGTGCAAAAAGCTTTTTCATCAAAATATCCTCCTTGGTTTCCGCAATTCATGCGGGTCTGCTTTGTTAGACGCGGTTTTTCGCCGTTTTGTTCCCGGAAATTTGTGGAAAACATACGAATAATTATAACCACGTTTGGTCAAATCCATAAGGAAGTAGTTCCTTCAAGGCGAATTTCTTCGCGTCGCCCGCCTTGTTGATGCAGATGACCTCCATCTGCGGGGCAAACTCCATCATCACCTGACGGCAGGTGCCGCAGGGGACGCAGTAATCGTCGCTGCGTCCGGCGATGGCGATGCGGACAAAGTCACGGTGTCCCTCGCTGACGGCCTTGAAGATGGCGGTGCGCTCGGCGCAGATGGTGGCGCCGTAGGCGGCGTTTTCGATGTTGCATCCGGTATAGACCGTGCCGTCGCTGCACTCCAGCGCCGCGCCCACGGGGAAGTGGGAATAGGGGATATACGCCATATCCAGCATGTCGATGGCCTTTTGGCAAAGCTCCTTCTCTGTCATGATCGTCTCTCCTTTTTTAACTCAATTTTGCCTGACCGGTATACAGCTGATAGTACCGGCCCTTTTCCTCCAGCAGCTGGGCATGGTCGCCCCGCTCGATGATCTGTCCGTTCTCCAGCACCAGAATGGCCTGCGCGTTGCGGACGGTGGACAGGCGGTGGGCGATGACGAACACCGTCCGGCCCTCCATCAGGGAATCCATGCCCCGCTCGATCAGCGTCTCGGTGCGGGTGTCGATGGAGCTGGTGGCCTCGTCCAAAATCAGCACAGGGGGATCGGACACGGCGGCCCGGGCGATGGCCAGCAGCTGCCGCTCGCCCTGACTGAGGCCCGCGCCGTCACCGGTGATGACGGTGTCGTAGCCCTGGGGCAGATGGCGGATGAAGGTATCGGCGTTGGCCAGCTTGGCGGCGGCGCGGATCTCCTCGTCGGTGGCGTCCAGCTTGCCGTAGCGAATGTTGTCGGCGATGGTGCCGGTAAACAGGTGGGTATCCTGCAATACCATGCCCAGCGACCGGCGCAGGGAATCCTTGGCGATGTCCTTCACGTCGATGCCGTCGTAGGTGATGGTGCCCTCCTGAATGTCGTAAAAGCGGTTGATGAGGTTGGTGATGGTGGTCTTGCCCGCGCCGGTGGAGCCCACAAACGCGATCTTCTGGCCCGGCTTGGCGAACAGGGACACATCGTGCAGCACCGTCTTTTCCCCGTCATAGGAGAAGGTCACATGGTCGAACCGCACGTCGCCCTTCAGCTCCACCAGCGTGCCGTCGGGCTTCTTCCATGCCCAGCGGCCGGTACGCTCCGTGGTCTCGGTCAGCGTGTCTCCATCCTTTTCCACACGGACGATGACGGTCTTGCCCTCGTCGGTCTCCGGCTGGGCGTCCATGACGGCGAAGATGCGCTCCGCGCCTGCCGCCGCCGCCAGCAGTGTGTTCACCTGCTGGCTGATCTGGCCGATGGGCTGGCTCACCTGCTTCACGTACAGCAGGTACGCGCCCAGCGAGCCCACGTCGAACATGCCGCCGATGGCCAGCAGTCCGCCCACGCAGCAGGTGACGGCGTAGTTGATCTTGCTGAGGTTGCCCATGGCGGGCATCATCATACCGGCGTAGGCCTGCGCCGCCGTGGCGGCCTGCCGGTACTCGTCGTTAAGGGCGGTAAACTGGCTGATGGCCTTCTTCTCGTGGTTAAAGACCTTGATGACCTTCTGTCCCTCGATCATCTCCTCAATATAGCCGTTCACCGCGCCCAGCGCCGCCTGCTGCCGCTGGAAGTTCACACGGCTGCGGCCGCCGATGACCTTTACCACCACGCCCATCATGGCAAGGAAGGCAAAGGTGATCAGCGTCAGCCACGGGTTCAGAATAATCATCATCAGCACCGTGCCCAGAAACGTCAGCACATTGGAGATGATGCTGGCGAAGCTGCTGTTGAGCATCTCCGACACGGTGTCGATATCGTTGGTGAACCGGCTCATCAGGTCGCCGGACTGATGCTGGTCATAGTAGCTGACGGGCAGCTGCTGCAAACGGTCGAACAGGTCCTGCCGGATGGCGGCCACCGTCCGCTGGGCCACATGCACCATGATGCGGGCATAGGCGAAGGAGCACAATGCGCTGAGGGCAAACAGGCCGCCCATCAGCACCAGCATTTTCAGCAGGCCGGGGAAATCGCCGGGCAGGATATAGTTATTCAGCAGTGGCTTGAGCATATAGCTG
>CAVBAZ010000008.1:0-2501 GCA_963593515.1 Bacteroidaceae bacterium | reverse complement strand
CATAAGCCAGCGTGTCGTTATGAGCAAACACGGCGGTGACACCTTTTTTTCGGAAGTCTCCTACGGCTCTGTGATCTCCACTGAAGCCGTTGCTCAACTGGCATACCAATTCTGGATCATACGGAACGCCATATTCCGCCAAGGCCATCTTGTATCCTTTCAGACGCTGGGCCGCAGTGTAAACGCGCAGCGGATATGTGTAGTATCCGATCCGCCGATGCCCCATTTCCAGCAGATGCTTCGTGGCTGTATATCCCCCGTACACGTTGTTGACCGTATACGTCGGCACATCCAGACCATCGATTTGACGGTCAATGGCCACTACCGGGGAGGGAAGCGTCCGAATCAGCTCTGCCAGCTGTTCATTTTCCTCCTGCTTGGGGCTGTCTGACTTGATAATCAGTATCCCGTCCACACAATAATCGATAAACGTGTTGATATACGCACAGTCCTTGTTGATGCTGTTGTTGGAATTCCCACAAATGACCCGATAGCTGGCCTGATCCGCTTCGTGTTCCGCCGCTTTCAGCACCATGCCGAAAAACAGGTTGCAGTTGTCTGGGAGGATCAGCCCAATGATGTTTGACTTTTTTGTTACCAGATGGGACGCCAGCTTGTTGGGATGGTAGTTGAGCTGTTTGGCTGCGTCCAATATTCTGGCTTCTGTTTGGGCTGATATATTTCTGGTCTTTCCGTTCAGAACCAATGAGACCGCCGTAATGGAACAGCCAGCCGCCATTGCAACGTCGCGGATCGTTGTTCGCATGAATTAATCCTCCAAGGCAGTATGTAAAACGTTTGACTTGTTTCTTTTTTTAATGTTATCATCCTATTCCTGAAATTGTCAACTAGGATGATTTACGAATATTTTCGTCGTTTTTTAGTGGAATATCCAAATTTGCCATTTTTGCCCTCCGATAAAAAGTGCTTTTACTCATCCCCATCTGCCGCATGGCCTCGGCGGCGGTGATCTCCCGACGCTGCCATCTGGTCATGACCTTCTCAAGTTCCGGCGGTTGGATTGGCTTGCGGCCTTTGTAGATGCCGTTGGCCTTGGCAATGGCGATGCCCTCCCGCTGCCGCTGAAGGATATACTCCCGCTCCAGCTCCGCCACAGCGCCGAACACCGTCAGCATGAACTTGCCGGTAGGTGTGGTGGTGTCGATGGCTTCCTTCTTGCTGACGAACTCCACGCCCTTGACAGACAGCTTCTCCACCAGTTCCAGCAGATCACGGGTATTGCGGGCAAAACGACTGATTGACTCTACGATCACCGTGTCACCCCGGCGGACGTATTCCATCATCTTCTGCAATTCTGGGCGATTGGTATTTTTGCCGCTCATGCGGTCGATATAAACCTCATCTACACCTAACTGCTCCATCAGCAGCTCCTGTCGTGCGGTATTCTGGTCGGTGGTGGATATGCGGATGTAACCGATTTTCAAATGTAAGCCGCTCCTTTCTCTTGTAAATCTACATCTTCTTTGGTATACTAAGTACAATGTTAAGTTTGTTAAGTGCTGTTATAGGAGGTGTCCTTGATGAAAACGTATTCTATAGGTGAAATCAAAGCGATTGTATCTCGCCTCGCCAAGCAATATGGTGCGGAACGCGTCTATTTGTTTGGCTCCTATGCACGGGGTGACATGACCAACAGCAGTGACATCGACCTGCGGATCGACAAGGGCAGCATCCGAGGCTTTCAGTTAGGAGGTCTGCTACTGGATCTGGAGGACTCTCTGGGTGTCCCCGTAGACCTCGTCCCCACATCCAGTCTTGACCAGCGCTTTCTTGATTCCATACGGAAAGATGAGGTGTTACTGTATGAAGCCTCTTAACAAAAACATCAGTGTGCTGGAGCACATTGTTATCTACTGCCAACAGATTGAACAGACCGTTGACCGCTTTGGTAACAGCGCTGAGACATTTCAAAAAGACCCCATCTACCGTAATGCCGCTGCACTCTGTATTTTGCAGATTGGTGAATTGGTGGGGAAACCGACAGATGAATTCCGCGAGCAGCATCCCGCCGTGCCTTGGCGGCAAATCAAGGCTATGCGGAATATTGTTGCCCACAGCTATGGCACTGTCGATCCCGAAACCACATGGGAAATTATCACAGATGAAATTCCTCAGCTAAAGGCATATTGTGAACAAATCATTGCCGCCGAACAATAACGCAGTCCCAATAGAGTCCCTCTCACAGATGGCACGTGCCAGAATGTGGAAAGTGACCCTATTGGGACTCTTTTTCTGTGTGCCGTTAGGGTACACCCTATTGGCACATCAATCGTGGTCATCGTCCTGCGGAACGCAGAGCTTGAGCAATGCCGCCAATACAATACCGCAAAGCTCTAATGCGATTTTCCAGTTCCACCTCACAATACTTCCTCCTTCCGCGCCCAAATTGTTACCCGCACTTTTATACCTCCCCACAGCACATCAATTCCTCAATCTCCTCCGGGCACATGCCGTAGCCAAGAAATGTATCAATATCACGG
>CAVBAZ010000007.1:0-11560 GCA_963593515.1 Bacteroidaceae bacterium | reverse complement strand
GCTCATGCCGCCCCTGCCTGGGATCATGTTTTACAGGAAGCTCGCTTACGCGTCCTGACGGCGCTTCTTGGCCAGCACGGCCAGAGCAGCGGCGGACAGCACCACGCCGCCCAGCCACAGGGTCATCTGGCTGTTGTCGGCGGTGTTGCCGGACTTGACGTCCTTGCCGCTGGCAGAACCGCCGGTAGTGCCGCCGGTGGTGCCGCCGGTGGTGGAATTGCTGTTCTTATCCACCAGGTACTGATAGCGCTTCTCAGCGCGGGTCAGCTTGTCGTAGTTGGTGACACGATCCTTCAGCTCGTCGTCCAGCGCGTCATAGGCCTTGCGGGCAGCGTCGATACGCTCCTTGCAATCCTCGTTCAGGGTCACGCGGCCGATGGCGTCGATCTTGGAGATCACGTCGTCGATGGCGGCCTGATCGGCCAGCTCCTTATAGGCAGCCTCGGCGTCGGTCAGGGTCTCAAGATTGCCGACCAGCTCCTTCTGGGCGTCGGTCAGATCGTCGTAAGCCTTGCGGGCGGCGTCGATACGGGCCTTGCACTCGTCGTCCAGGGTCACTTCGCCGATGGCGTCGATCAGATCCTCGGCAGCCTTGGCGGCCTTCTTGTCGGCGATCTCCTGCGCGATCACGTTCAGGTCAGCCAGCATCGGATCCTTATAGGGGTGGTTATCCGCGGTGATCATATCCTTGAGCTCTTCCGCGGTCTTGACGGTGGAGGTCTGGGTCTCGGCGTTCTTCACGCTGCCGATACCCTTCTCGCAGGTGCCGTCCAGATAGTACAGGTTGTCGATGGTCGCGGTAGCGCTGGACACATTGCCGATCAGGGAGCCATGGACCTGCTTGCAATCCACGATGCCGATGTTGATGCAGTCGGTGACAGTCGCGTTGCCGCAGTCGCCCACGATACCGCCGACATAGGAGCCGGTGCTGCCGATGCGGCCGCTGTTATAGCAGTTCTTGACAGTGCTGCCGCTGCCCAGGTTCGCCACGATGCCTGCCGCGCCGGAAGCGGGGCAGAAGACCGTGCCGTTATTGAAGCAGCCGGTGATGGTGGTGCTGCTGGCGCTGCCCGCGATGCCCGCGCCGTAGCGGTTGGCACGGATCTCGCCGCTGTTGGAGCAGTTGGTGATGGTGGATCTGTTGACATTACCGACCACACCGCCGATGATCTGCCAGTTACCAGTGCTCTGCTTGAGGCTGACGTTCACTTCGGAGTGAATGTTGGTCAGGTCGGCATCGTAGGCCTGTCCGATGACGCCGCCGCAGTAGGCGTTGCTTACGCTCTTGGTGCCGCCCAGAATGACCTCGCCCCGCACGGTCAGATCCTTGATGACGGCATGCTTAGTGGTGCTGCTGCCGTACACATAGCCGAAGAAGCCCTGATAGGGGGACGCGGCGGAGGCGTTTGCCTTGTAATTGATGTACATGTTATCGACCGTGTGGCCCTGTCCGTCAAAGGAACCGGAGAAGTTTGCCTTGTTGGACTTGTTGGTGCCGATCGGCGTCCAGTTGTAGCCGGCCAGATCGATGTCCTTGGTCAGCACGGCGGAGATGCTGCCGTTGCCGCTGTTGACGCGCTGGGCAAACCATGCCAGCTCGGCGCCGTTGGAGATCTGATAGACGCCGTTGTCGTCCGTCTTGGGCTCGGTAGTAGTCGTACCGTCCCATGCGCCCTCGGCGGCCTTGGCCAGCGGGACATACTTCACCAGCTTGCCGTCCACCACATCGGCGGCATCGGCGGAGCCCAGTTTAAAGGAGACGTTGGCGCAGACATAGCCATCCTTCGCGACAGTATAGGTGTAGTTGCCGTAGCCCAGGGTATAGGTGCCATCCTCGTTGGGAGCAATGACATTGCCGTTCTTGTCGTACACGGTAACGGTAGCGCCGTCGATGGCCTTGCCGTTCTCGTCGGTGACGTTCAGCGTCAGGTCATAGGTGACCTTGCGGGCCACGGGGACCACAGCGTTGGCATAGTGGTTCAGATAATAGGTGACGGTAACGGCGTTGAAGTTGGTGCCCACGCCGGTATCGGTCATGTTATACAGGAAGGCGAAGGGGTTGGCGGCGGAGTACATGGAGCCGAAGGTATAGCCGTTGGTAAGGGTGTACTCCGTGGTGGCAGCGCCGTCCTCAAACGTCACATCCGTGGGAATGGTGACGGTAATGGTGGCGTTGTCCATCTTCTGGTACTGGCCCAGAGTGCCCTCGAACTTGGTCTCACCGGCATAATAGGTGGGCTTGAAGGTGGTGGGGTTGAAGATACCGGAGATCTTGTTGACGGCACGGTACATACCCTTGAAGCTCAGCTTCACCTGATCGCCGGGCATAATGTCCTCGCCGGGGTTGGAAGCGTTGGAGACCGTGATGGTGACCTTGGCCACGCGCACCAGCCGGTAGCTGACGCCGGTAGAGTCGGTCATCTTGATGATCACGGTACCACCATTGGTGCCGGCGGTGTTAAAGGCGTTCAGAGGCACGGTGTAGCGGCCATCCTCACCGGCGGTGACGGCGGTGAAGCCGGAGAGGGTGCTCTTCATGCCGCTGTCGGTGGTAACGAAGGCATACTCCACGGTGGTGTCACCGGTAGAGGTGACGGCAAAGTTCAGGGTGGGGTTGGTCTCTTTGGCCTCATAGAACCAGGTATCATAGTTATAATCCCAGTCCATGGGACGGGTGGTGGTTGCGCCCTCGGCGATGTTGAAGTCCACGTCCGCGTCGGCGGTGCCGTGGGTCACGCCGGTGCCGCCCACCACGATGACGCCCACGCGCTCAGGGTTGGTGGCGGGATACAGGCCGCCGTGGCTGCCGTAGCTGCCGTGGTTCACGTCCACGCTGTCATAGTAGACGGCAATGACGGAATCCTGCGTGCCGGGAGTGATGTCCGCCCAGTTGGCGGTGGTGTTGCCGCCGTTGACAGTGGCGATATCCGCGTCACCGGACAGGGTATTCCAGTGGAAGTCAGGCTCCACCATGATGTTGCCGGCGTCGGAGTTGATCAGCTGCCAATGACGGTAAGCACGGACACGGGTGGTGCCGGTGATGGCCTCGAATCCGGTGGGATCCAGATTGACCTGCAGGTCGGCCTCGTCGCGGTTGATGGTCTGCGTGCCCAGCTTGCTGAAATCGTGAGAAACGCGGTTCGTAGCGGCGTCATTGGCAAAGGTGAGGGTCAGCTCGGCGTTGGCGTTCTGGCCGGTCAGCCAGCCCGCCTGGGTCACATGGGCAGCGTCGCTGAGACGCCAGGTGTAGTTGCTGTTGCCTTTGGAAATGAAGTACTGGGCGGTCTTGGTGCCGTTCTTGTTGTCCGTCCAGCGGTCAGCATTGGGGATGCTCTCATCGGCGCAGACAGGGGCCACTTCGGTGGTGTTGAAGTTGTTCCACTGGAAGTACAGGCCGAAGGTAGCGTCGGAGGGAACGGTAACGTCCAGCGTAATGCCGGTGTTGATCTGCAGATACTTGGTACTGGCAGTGTAACGGGCAGGGAACGTCAGGTTGATGCTCTGGGTAAAGATATAGCCGTCAATGTCAGGATAGGCATAGGCGTTGTACAGGCAGGCGTTGCCGGCCGCGTACAGCATAGTGGGATAGTAGTCATAGCTGCTCTTGGTATAGGGATCGCCCATGACGCAGGAGGTCTTCATGATGGGGCAATCCACGCGGACATGATACTCGTCAGCGGTGAAATAGGTGTTGTCGGTCTTCTTGCTGCTGGTATAGAAGGAGTTGCACTGCAGATAGATGTTGGTGCCGCCGCCGGTCAGGCCGTCCACGTTGGTGTCGGTGGGCAGATCCAGTGTCATGCCGCCCAGCGCCGCGCCGTCAGTGGTGAAAGCACGGTAAGCATAGCGTCCGGCGGTCAGGCTGGCGTAGAACGTCTGATAGTTGCTGACCAGCTGGCCCTGGGCAGGATCATACTCCGTCTCGCCCTCGGGCAGGGTGTCGGTGAAGTTGCTGTACAGGAACACGTTCTCGATCTCGTCGCCCAGCACTTCGTTGCCCGCGTCATCGGTAGTGACGTTGTACAGCTTGATGATGGGGTAACCGCCGTTATAGTCCTTGCCAACATAGAAGGTAAAGTCCATGGTAGGATCGTCTTCCACGGTCAGGGTCAGGGTCCAGGTGTCGGTGGAGAAGTTCACACCGTCATGAGAGGCATAGAAGCGGTACACATATGTACCAGCCGTCAGCTCCGTGACCTGAATGGTGGTCATACCGAAGAGAGCGTCGGAGAAGTCGGTCTTGGGGCCCCAGGTCTGGCCGCCATCGGTGGAACGCTCATAGTAGTAGTTGGTGATCTTCAGGGTCTGGCCCTCGACAGGGGCAAAGATCTTGCCAGCCTGCAGGTCGTCCAGCAGGTAAGCCATACCGGTCTTGACCTTGTCGCTGGTCTCAGCGGGATAGCCCTCCTTACGGGTGGGGACGGCCACAGTGGCAGTGGTGCCCTCGCCCTCGGTGGGCACGGGCTCGGCCGGGGTCTCCTCGCCGTTGGCGGGAGTCTCTTCGCCGCTCTTGTCCTCACCGGTGGGCTGGGCCTCGTCGGGAGTGGCGGGCGTGGTCTGGCCCTCGTCGGGGGTGGTGGGCTGCTCCTTGCCGGCTTCGACAACAGCAGCATCATTGGTGATCTCTTCGGCGAACGCCGCCACGGACATGTTGCCCATCAGGGACAGCACCATGGTCAGCGCCAGCAGAAGTGACAGCAGACGTTTACTCTTTTTCATTTGTTAAGTCCTTTCTTGTGATTTTTCTCTATATAAAGCCTTTCGGCAGAAAGCACTTCCGTGGAAAGCTCCTGCCGAAACCGTTTGTGACCGGTCTGACAGCGTCCCGATGCAGGCAGGAGCTTTTCCGGACGGCCCTGGGCGTATCTGACTGATCCCAAAATGGGCTTCACAGTGACCTGTTCGCGGGGATTTGCACCCCATTCCGCCTCCGGCGCAGCGTGCGCCGGGCGGGCCGTCCGGTATTCAGTTGTTGTGCGTCAGCCCGCCGCGCTCACATGGACGCGGGCGGTGGCCGGTGCGTAGCAGGCGTCGCTGGTGCCTGCGTTGGGGTCGGCGGCCAGCAGATAGTAGTCGCCGGGCTTGTTGAACACATACTGGAAGTCGCTGCTGTCCGAAGTGATCGGCGCGATCTGCTTCCAGTCTTTGTCGTAGAGGTACACGTTCAGACCCTCGATGGGCTGGGTGCTCTCGCTGCCGCCCTCAGCCACGGAGCGGGTATCGTATTTCTGGGTCTTGAAGGTCAGCGTTTCTCCGGCCTTGAGGTCATATTCGTCCTTGTCAAAGCAGGCAAACGCGCCGTACTGCCAGAAGCTCCAGTTGCTGAACATGGCCAGATCAATGGTGTCGCCGTCCGTCAGCAGGATGTAGTCCGCCGTACTGCCCCAGCCCGGCCCCATCAGGGGATACACATGGTTGCGGTAGTACATCAGGTTCTCGTCATGGCCCCAGAACTGCTGCATGTACATGCTGGTGGGGCCGCCGGTGATGTTCAGCGTCAGGAACTCGCCGATCTTGTCCCACGGCCCGTTCCCCAGAAGATCCTTATAGACATCCGCCGTGTAGTTGCTCTCGCTGCCAAAGATCTGCTTTGCGCCGGTGGTCACCTCTTCGGGCGTATAGCCCTGGCAGTATACGCCCAGCAGGTACAGATACAGGTGCAGCAGCGTGGGCCGCTCCACCACGTCCTCGTCTACATAGGCGCCCTGGCCGTTTTCGGTGTGGTAGCGATAGAACCCCGCAAGGCCCTGAACGCGCAGATCGAAGTAGGGCACCTCCACCTTCAAATGAGAGAGCGCCGTGCCGTCGATACCGTAAATAGGCGCGCCGTCGTTGGAGATGGTCACATAGACGGTGACGCTGGCGGCGTCCGTCTCGTCATAGCCGTACTGGCGCTCGTCTCCAGCGTCGCCCGGCGTGACTGTGACGGTGATGGTATGGCTGGCCGTTACCGTGCCGTCATCGCCGCACACGGCGGTGATGGTCAGCAGGTATTCTCCGGTATTGGCGTTGGTGAAGGCCAGATAATCCGTCCCGTCCGCATCCTGCGCCAGCTTCGTCTGGCTGCCCAGATCATCGCCGCTGAGGGTATAGGAGACGGTATGTTCGCAGGTGGTGAACACCTCGCTCATATTCAGGCGGTACAGCTGTCCCTGCTGCACCGAGGCCGTCTGGGGCGCGGTGGTCTTTACCGTGATGGCATGGGCCGGACGGGGCTCGTCCCACTTACCGGTGGTCAGGAAGCCGTAAAGGGCCTGCATGTCCGTGATGTTCAGCTTGCCGTCCTTGTTGCAGTCCAACCGGCCCAGCTGGCCGAGATCATCGATCGTGTTGATGCCTCTGAAATGCTCGTACATGCATTGCAGGTCATACACATCCACCGTGCCGTCGCCGTTCACGTCGCCCCGCAGATACGTCTGGGGCGTGACCGTAATGCCCGTTACATAAACATCGAAGCCCTTATCCACAGGCTCGCCCTTTTCGTCGCTCTGGTACTTGAGAGGCGCGAAGGACAGCACGAAGCCCTCCTCGTTGTCCGCCTCGCTGACGGCGGGCGCATAGGTGAAGTAGTTGACGGTGACGCCGTTGATGGTGGTGCTGACCGGCAGGGTACGGGTGGTGCCGTTGTCATAGTAGACCGTCAGCTCCATGCCGGTGGGATCAAAGGCGTCGCCGGCGGTATAGCTGGTCCTGTCGGGGCCCTTTGTCACCTCGATCCGCTTGACCGTGCTGGTCAGCGCCATCAGATGCGCGGAATCGTTCTTGAAGAACAGGGTGCCGTTGCTGTCGGTAATGGGGGAGCAGATGGCATATTGCGCCTGATCGTTGGCCGGGGTGAACAGCGCGTAGGCCGCGTCTACGGTATAGGTGTTTTCGCCCACCTGATAGGTTTCCGTTGTGGTCTTGCTGGCCGCGCTCTGGCCGGTCTTATCCTCCAGCATACGCAGGATGCCGGGGGTAAAGTTATCAAAGAAATAGACATAGGCCGTGCCGTCGCCCTGGTCATAGGCGGTGGTCAGCAGACCGGAGGTCTGGGGATAGCCCTTGGTGGGCACGCTGTAAAGCACACTGAGGGAATCCAGATCCACCACCGTGATGTTATGGCCGGAGTACGCGCCGAACTGGGACGTACCGGACACGCCGATATACGCACGGCCATTGTACAGCACCGGTGTGCAGGTGCTCATGGGCGGCGTGGACGGGTCGTTGCTGCCGTTGCTGAGGAGGCAGGAATTCTTATGGGTGATGGCCCAGCCGTCCGTTCCCTTTTCCACAGCGGCGGAGTAGAGATACCCGCCCTTGGAGGTGAAGTAGAACAGCCCCGTGTCCTTGTCCCGCGCAACAGAGCTGCGCACGTCGCCCGCAAGGCCGTCCCAACGGGCCAGCACCGCGCCGGTGGAGGGATCCAGACACAGCAGCGAACCGGTATTGCTGAAATACAGATCCTTGCCGTCATCCGTTCCTACCAGCAGGTAGTCGTCGCAGACGTAGGCCCCCGCCCAGTAGAAGCCGCCCTTGGAGGTATAGGTCCAGCGGGCCAGCTTTTCCTCGCTGCCGCTGCCGGTATCTTCATCGGTGGCGGACAGGCAGACGTAGTTGGCGTCCAGCTCCTCCTGATTCCAGAAGCCGGTGTAGATATAGCCCTTGTAATACGTCAGGGGGCAGTTGGGCTGACCGCCCAGCGGGTCATGGTAGATCCACAGCGACTTGAGCGTCGCCGCGTCGAAGGCCTGTACGACGCCGTTGCTGAGCGCCACGAACAGCATGCCGTCCTCTTCCCCGTAGGTAGCGGAGTTGATGGCAAAGCTGGAGGTATCGCACATGGTGCCGGTGGCCACTACCGTACCGGTAACGGACTCCACCTTATAAAGCTTGGTGCCGCTGTAAACGATCAGGAACTCCACGCCATCCTCTTTGATAAGGATGGGGCAGCTTACCGCGCCGGAGCTGTAGCCGTTGCCCAGCTTGTTGGCCCAGCTGAGCACCGTGCTGTCCCGGGAGATGGGTGTCTTGACGTCCACCACGCCGTTGGAGTCATCATTGCCCCGGAAGGAGGGCCAGTCTGAGGTCACGCCCGCTCCATAATTGGTGTCGGGCGCCATCTCCAACTGAAGGGTGAGGGACTTGTTCTTCGTTCCGGCAATGATGTCCCGCGACTGGCCCACATAGCCGGAGCAGGTGGCCACGCAGGTGTAGGAGAGACCCTCTACCAGCTGGAACGTGCCGTCCGCTTCGGGCCAGACACGGGCGCTGCTGCGCTTATCATAGACGGCGGCCAGCGCGCCTGTGATGATCTTGCCGTTGAGATCCGTCACGGTGACGGTGGTGGCGATGGGCTCGCCCTTTTTCAGTTTCAGGGTATACTGATGCGCCTTCTGCCCGCTCTCCGCGCAGGCGGAGAAGGTGACCGTCTGTTCCTTTTTGTTATCCAGCGTCAGGGAGACGGTAACGGTATCCGGTACGATCCCGGTATCCGGGTCGGCCTCCGGCGTATAGCGCACGCCGTCAACGGTCACGCTGTAGCCCTCGAACGGGATCTCAATGGTCAACTCCGCCGCCTTCGCCGTGCCGAGGATCGTGGCGTGATACTCATAGACCTCTTCATCGAAGATATCCTTGGCGGTGACCTCGCCGTCCTTCATCTGATAGATGGCGGTCTCCGTACCGTCCACAGACAGCACCGCGTCGCTCAGCGTCAGCACCTTGGTCAGATTTACCTGATACTCCTGATAGAAGGTGACCCCCTGAGCGTCATCCTGATGGGAGACCTTTACCGTAAGACGGGAGGTCTCAGGGCCGTCGGTGACGCATTTGGCAATATAGGAAACATCCTCCTTGCCGTTTTCGATCTCGGTCTCCGTACCGTCGGTACGCTGTACTGTGATGGTTTTCCCTTCGGCTGCTGCCGCGGCGGCAAACAGGACTCTGTGTACATCGTCGATCTCGGCGGTATACAGGTGCTTCGCCGTATCGAAATCCGCCGCGCTGAGATAAACGTCGCTCTCCTTTGTCGTTCCGGAGGTCAGCTTCAGGCTGGTCAGCCAGTCCGTCACCTCCGGTGTGACAGCGTTAACGGTCAGCGCTGTGGTGCCGTCCTTGGGGGCGGCAAATGTGCCCTGCGTATGGTAGTATGTTTTCTTTGTGGCAATGTAGGTGTAGCTGCCGACATCGGGCGTCAGGGGATAAGTACCGTTGTCATCCGCGCCGATCTCCGCGCCGTCGGCGTTATAGATCTTCACGCTTACGTCATCATCATCATGGATAACGGTAAGGGGTACCGCCGCCTTTCGCGTCACGGTCAGCGTATAGGTGGTGCTGTGGCCGCTTTCCGGCATGACGACCGTGATCTCCGCAGTGGTGGCAGCATTCTCCGCCAGCGCGATGGTATAGGTGTCGCCACTGTTCAGCGCGTCGCCGTTGACCGTAATGGTATAGTTCCCGGTGCAGACAGGGCGCAGCACGACGGTCTGGGTCGTAACGGTGCAGTCGTAATCCACCTTGGTACTGGCAAAGCCGATGTTCTGGCTCACGCTGCCGGCCCTGACATCCAGCGCGGAGAGGGTGGGCGTGCGCTCCAGCGTCAGATCCCACGCCTGGCGCATGGTATAGCCGTCCACCGTGGCGCGTGCCTCTATCCGCACCTCGCCGCCCTCGGCGCCGCGGTTCACCACGTCTGTCAGCGCCTGCTGGGTGGATACCCACTTGCGGCTGAGTTCGGTCTCACGGCCGTTTATGTCGGTATATACCGCCCAGACGCGCACCTGATTGCCCTCCCACTGGTACTGCTGATCCAGACTCGTACCGGGTACGGCGTAGAGGTACAGGCCCACCTTGCCGCCCACGGTATCGGGCAGCAGGACGGTATGGCCGTCTTTTTCCGTGGGGTAGACATTTTCCGCCGCGCTGCCGCCGCTGACGGAACGCAGCACCGGCTGGCCGATCCAGCTGACGCCCTGCGGCACCCGCAGCGTTTCCAGCTGCTGTTTCGCCACGGTGACGGTGCCATCCTCTGCCACCGTCAGGGTGCCGGATGCGCTGTTATCGCCGGAGGTCAGGGTGAAGGTATACTCTTCCGGCGCCAGAGCCACGGTATCCGCCGCGGTAAAGTTCTTCTGGTTGCCGTAGGGATCCTCCGCCGTGAAGGTATAGTCCGTCAGGGGCAGGCCATCCAGACCCTGGAAGGTGATCCCCAGCGGCACCACATCCGCGTTTTCGTACTGCTGATAGGCGTCCATCCGATCCGTCAGCGCCTTGGTCAGGGCATCCAGCTCCTCGACGGTCTTTCTTGCCGTCAGGGCCTGACTGGCGTTGTCATACGCCTGCTGGGCAAACCTTTGCAGCTGGGGCTTTTCCGCCTCCTGCCATGTCAGCATGGCGGCGGCCAGCCGGTACAGCGCCGACGCGGTCTCCTCATTCAGCTCGTCGTAGGCGGTAAGGAACAGGAATGCATTCACATTCCCGGCGCTCTGCTTCAGATCATAGCCGCCCTTATCGTCACTGCGGAGATAGCCCGCCGAAACGCCGTCAATGGCGGAAACATAGTCACCGCCCACCAAGCCGGAAAAGGTATGCGCACCCTTCGCTTCCAGCGCCAGCAGCGCGTCCTGCACGGTCTGTCCCTCCGTATAGGGCACCCGCTCCGGGGCAATGATGACCTTGACGTTATTGGCGGCAAACAGTAGGAAGCTGTTGCTCCCGGTCAGCGCCGTGACGGCGCTCTGCTCCTCCGGAACGCTCTGCTCCGCAGGGACCGCTGTATCCTCCGCCGGTCGGACCAGCTCCGCGGCCCATGCGGTAGGCAGCAGGGACAGGGTCATGACCAGCGCCATGAAAAGCGATACGATCCGTTTTTTCATTCGCCTTTCCTCCTTAATACATGCATTGGATCCATTTCTGGTACAGCTTCTGCCATGGTTTCAGCTTCCGGCGGAAGCTCTGCAGCGTGTCGTCGGCAAAGCGCCGCATCTGGTCACGCTGGGTCTCGGTGATGGGGTGGGCGCTGTAACGTGCCTCAGCATTCAGCCATGCCAGGGACCGGAAGTCCACCGGCTTTCCCGCCCAGCCCGACACGGCCCCGTCCTGCTGAAGCAGGGAGCCGTTTTCACGGGGCAGGCCGCCGCGCCACATCAGCTCCATGGCATAGGCGAACAGGGCAGCGGTGCCGTGGGCACAGTCGGCGCTGTCAAAATCCGTCTGGCGGCGGCGGCACACTCTGCGGCGGCGCAGGATCACCGTCAGCACCAGCGCCAGCAGGGCCAGCAGCAGCAACAGCAGCAGCCAGCGGCCCGCGTGTACGGCGGACAGGCCCTGCAGCGTGGAGGTGATCTCCTTCCAGATGGTAATGGTCTCCACCTCATCCGGCTGCTCGTCCAGTGTCTCCACCGTGCTGTGGCGGACGGTGCGGTTCTGGCTGGTGCCGCCCTCCTGCACCTGAGAGCCGGTCAGGTCGGACTTGTCGTCCGGCTGGAACCAGCGCCAGTCGGACTGGGGCATGACGCCCAGATAGGGCGCGGCGGTCTCGAAGGGGATCCAGCCCACGCCGTCCTCATAGTACTCCGCG
>CAVBAZ010000006.1:0-2248 GCA_963593515.1 Bacteroidaceae bacterium | reverse complement strand
AAGGCCGGGGCGAAGGTTGAAGAAAGCAGCGGCGAAATACAGGAAAGGTTCGAGGCGGAGGTGGTGAAGGCCATGAAAGCCGTACGGAAGAAGTTTCGCAAAAAGGTGTACCGTGCCGCCGCGGTGATTGCCGCGATCTTTATCGTCGCTTGCGTGTTGCTCCACTTTTTCCCTGTCTACCGTCTGCTGGATATCGGGCCTATGACGTTGGGGAATTATTACAGCAGCGGTGAAATCGCAAAGGCGCTTTATATCGGCACTGCTGCTGATCGCCGGGAAGCGCAGGCGGTTCTGCGTCTGGCGGATCAGGCGTTCAATGATGTGCAGCACACAAGGGCCGAAAATGAGGAGAAATATGGCCTGCTGGCCCGCTATGCGACCGCTGCCGACAGCTATGGAGATACGGCGTTCAATGAACATTCGCTGGAGCTGTGGTCTGCCCATCTGGGGAAGGACGAAGGCTGGATATGGGTCTATTACTCGTCGGAGACCTTCTGTCACGATGGCAGTACCGCCCACGGCAGCTGGAAAGTTCCGGCACTTTGGAGAGTGGAAAGGAACAGCGGCGGGGAATGGGTCGTCGTTCAGATCCGCGAGCATCCCTGAGAGACCAAGGGCCCGGTATGCGGCAGCATACCGGGCCTTTGCTTCTTATCGTTTTTGTGGTTCACGATGCGCTTCTGCTGTACATGACGGCCAAGCCCCGCAGCAGTAGGGCGTCATCAAGGATGACATGGCGGCGGCAGTAGGGCGTCACGCATCCCGCCAGCCCGCCGGTGGCCACCGCTGCCACCGGCATGCCCAGCGCGTCCTCCAGCCGATCCAGCATGCCGTCCACCATGGCGGCAGCCCCCAGCACGATGCCGCTGCGCAGGCAATCCACCGTGCCGCGTCCCAGCGGGCTTTGCGGCGGAAGCATATCCGCCATGGGAAGGCCTGTGCGCTGTGCCAGAGCATCCGCTCCCAGACGCACACCGGGGGCGATAGCGCCGCCCAAGAAAGCGCCCCTTTGATCCAGCACGGAAAAGGTGGTGGCGGTGCCCATATCGATCAGCACCAGCGGCGGCGTGTATTGGGCAAGCGCACCCTCCGCGGCGGCGATCAGGTCAGCGCCCAGCGTTTCCGGTTGATCGATGCGGATGGAAACGGCGGTTCTAGCCGTCTCGCCCACCACCAGAACAGGGCCGGTGATGAGGGCGGAGAGCGCCTGCCGCAGCGGCTCCGTGACAGCCGCCACGACGCTGGAGAGGATCGCGCCGTCGAAGCCTTGGGCGAGATAGCCGCTCTGCGTCAGCGCGGTTTTGATGGCGGCGGTATATCCGGCGGCATCCATGGCGTGGTCGGTGACCAGCCGCACGGTGTGCCGCACCTCAAGACCCGCCATGCAGCCCAGTACGATATTGCTGTTGCCAGCGTCTACTGCCAGAATCATGCCGTCCGCCTCCGCATTGCCACGATCCGCAGTACGGCGGGTGCCAGCGCGACATTGACCGCCAGCTCCAGCAGGAAGTTGACGCTCATGAACGCGGACAGCACAGCAGCCCATGAGGTGTCGAAAAACAGCACCAGCACCAGATACAGCACGCCGGTGTTCACCAGCGGACACACGGCGGCAGCCGCGATGACCGCCGCTTTTTCGCTGCGGCGTGCCAACAGCCGGTATACGGCGGCAGAGGCCGCGCCGCACAACGTACCCTTTACCACACAGGCGGCGGAGGTGATCAGCGGGTGCAGCGCCAGCATCATCTGACCGGAAGCGTCCGCTCCGGTCAGCACCATCACCAGAACCACCAGTCCAAACACGGTACCCATCAGCGCGCCGCAGCCGACGCCATATAGCGCACCGGCCACCACAATGGGGATCAATGTCAGCGTAATGGGAAAGCTGCCGAAGCGGATGAAGGTAGCTGCCGTTTGCAGGACCACCACAAGTGCGGTCAGCATACCCAGCGCCGTCAGGCGGGAAAAGCTGTTTTTCATTTGTCAGACCTCCTGCTGTCGCTCCGCGCAGGGCGGATGCAACGCAAATTTTACAGCAGTATATCCGACGGCGGCCGCGCTGTCTATCCATGCAGGGTAAAATTTAAGTAAAACTTTTTCAAAAAGGCGGCTTGCGCGTCAAAATGTGACCGGCGGCACAGTTGACAGCGACACCGATTAGGGGTACGATGTGGTCATTCCCGTATATTATTAGAAAAGTCCAATGGTATGAAGTCAAGTAGGTGATGCAAGAAAATTTTGAAGAAAA
>CAVBAZ010000005.1:0-8878 GCA_963593515.1 Bacteroidaceae bacterium | reverse complement strand
GCTGACCGGCGGCATCACGTCGCTGGAGGCGTCCCCCGCCGGCTTCTGCATGGCGGCGGCGCTGCTGGGCTGGGGCGGCGTGTCGGTGCACTGCCAGACGGCGGCGGTGCTGGAGGACACAGGGCTTTCCCTGAAGCGGTATCTGCTGGCAAAGGCGCTTCAGGCGGTGGTCTCCGCCCTTTTCGCGCTGGGACTATGCTGTTTTTCGCTTTAACGAAAAAAAGACGTGCAAAACGGCGGGCAAGGCGCTATAATAAGGGACAAATCAGTCTATCGAAAAAGCTTCGCAGAATTCGCCGCCCGCAATGGCGGCGAACAAATCGGATCATTTTTTGACGCGACATGTGCGTGGCAAAAAATACTTTGCGCGGAGAGAGTGTTTTTTCGCTCAGTTATGAGCGGAAAAGCGCGGGTCGGAGCGAGTTCTTTATTTGTCAAAAAAGGGCTATGCCCTTTTTTGACAAGCTGAAATATCATCATCCCGAAGGAGGGATATCATGCGCATTACCGTAAAAGTCGGCACGTCCACGCTGGCCCATGCCACGGGGCGGCTGAATATCCAGCGGATGGAAAAGCTGTGCAAGGTGCTCAGCGACCTGAAAAACGCGGGCCACGAGATCATTCTGGTGTCCTCCGGGGCCATCGGCATGGGCGTGGGCAAGCTGAACCTGCCGGGGCGGCCCAAGGATATGCCCACCAAGCAGGCAGCCGCCGCCGTGGGCCAGTGCGAGCTGATGTACACCTACGACAAGCAGTTCAACGAATACAGTCACACGGTGGCCCAGGTGCTGCTGACCGGCGAGGACGTGAAGAACGAGCGCCGCAGCCGCAACATGCGCAACACCATTTTCCGGCTGCTGGAGCTGGGCGCGCTGCCCATCATCAACGAGAACGACGCTGTGGCTACCGACGAGATCGGCGTGGAGAACACCATCGGCGAGAACGACACTCTGTCCGCCATCGTGGCGGCGGCAGTGGGGGCCGACCTGCTGATCCTGCTGAGCGACATCGACGGCCTGTACGACAGCGACCCCCACAAGAATCCGGACGCGAAGCTCATCAGCACCGTAAGCGCCATCGACGACAGTATTCTGGCGCTGGGCGGCGGCAGCGGCAGCGCCCTCGGCACCGGAGGCATGGCCACCAAGCTCCACGCCGCGCAGGTGGCTACGGCGGCAGGCTGCGAAATGGTCATCGCCAACGGCCAGCGGCCGGAGCTTCTCTATGACATCGTGGCGGGCAAGCCTGTGGGCACCCGGTTTCTGGCAAAGGAGGCAAGTGAATGACCACCATTGACATTCTGAAAAAGACCAAGGCGGCGTGGAAAACCATCTGCAACGCCTCCAACGAGACGAAAAACGCCCTGCTGCTGGCCATGGCCGACAGTCTGGAGCAAAACTGCGCCGCCATTCTGGAGGCCAACCGGGCGGACATGGACGCGGCGCGGGGCAACATTTCCGACGTGATGCTGGACAGGCTGTATCTGGACGAAAAGCGGGTGGCCGGGATGGCCGCCGGTATCCGGGACACCACGGCCCTGCCCGACCACACGGGACGTATTTTGTCCGAGGTACACCGGCCCAATGGCATGACCATATATAAAAAGCAGGTGCCGCTGGGGCTGGTGTCCATCATCTATGAGAGCCGTCCCAACGTCACCTCCGACGCGGCGGCGTTGGCCATCAAGAGCGGCAACGTGTGCATGCTGCGCTGCGGCAGGGAGGCCTACTGCTCCGCCCACGCCATCGTGAAGGCGTTGAAGGCGGGCATCACGGCGGCAGGCGGCGATCCGGACATCCTCAACATCACCGAGGACATCAGCCACCAGAGCGCCGCCGACATCATGACTGCCAAGGGGCTGGTGGATCTGCTGATCCCCCGTGGCGGCGCGGGTCTGATCCGCACCTGTGTGGAAAACGCCACCGTCCCCTGCATCGAGACCGGCACCGGCATCTGCCATGTGTATGTGGACGACAGCGCCGACCTCCAGATGGCGGTGAACATCGTGGTGAACGCCAAGGCCAGCCGCCCCTCCGTGTGCAACGCCGAGGAGGTGCTGCTGGTACACAGCGCCGTGGCGGAGCGGTTCCTGCCCCTGCTGAAAAAGGCGCTGGTGGACGACCGGGCCGCGGCGGGACAGGTGCCCGTAGAGCTGCGGCTGGATGAACGGGCGGCTGCCATCATCCCCGGAACGCCTGCCGGGGAGCGGGACTTTGACACGGAATTTCTGGACTACATTCTGGCGGTGAAGATCGTGGACAGCGTGGACGAGGCCATTGCCCACATTCTGGATCACTCCACCGGTCACAGCGAGTGCATCGTCACGGAGACGGCGGAGCATGCCCAGAGGTTCGTTGACGAGACCGACAGCGCAGCGGTGTATGTGAACGTGTCCACCCGGTTCACCGACGGCGGCGAGTTCGGCCTTGGCTGCGAGATGGGGATTTCCACCCAGAAGCTCCACGCCCGCGGCCCCATGGGGCTGGATGAGCTGAGTACCTATAAGTACATCATCAAGGGCAGCGGACAGATACGGTAAACGAAAATAAGAGCGGCACAGCTGGTCAGCTGTGCCGCTCTTCGACTTATGTCATGTGCCGCTCTTTCCAAGGCTCTCCTGTGTAAGGGGGGAGAGAGCCGTGCGCTGTCAGTGGTTGGCAATAAAAACGATATCCTGCTTTGCCCAGAAATCGGGCGTAAAGTGAATCTCCAATTCTTTCCAGTCGGAAGGTGCCTCGAAGCCGATGGTACCTTTCATTTTTTTGCCTGCGGCTATTGTACCGTCCAGCTGATTGTCATTGCTTTCCAACTGCGCACTGAGACTGTAATTGCAGGCATAGCTGTCGCAGTAGGCGTCAAAGCACAGGACGGAACTGATGTTGATCTCACTGGCAGAGTTATTTTCAATCGAAAAAGAGCAGAGCACAAATACATTGCCATCTCCGGGCTTGTTATAGGCAGAGCCGCTGTTTTCTGTCACGGCGTTCAGTGAAACAACGATATCATTCAATTCCACCTTGTCTCCCACATAGAACTTATTTTCGCCGGAAGATACCGTATTACTGTTGCCGTTGTCAGGCGTATTGGGCTGTGCCATATTGCTGTCATTGACCGGTTCGTTTTGGCCCACCTTTTTCGGCCCGGAGCTGCCTGTACCAATTGCGGCCAGAACTATGACCACGATAATGACCCAGAACCACCATTTCTTGTAGATGGGGCGCTTTGCATTTGTGTTTTTGGCGCCACACTGAGGACAGACCTTGGTGTTATTTTCCAAATGTGCGCCGCAGTTCCTGCAAAAAGAACCCTTCTTTTCCATCATAGACTCTCCTTTTATCGAAAAATACCAAATTGGGATATTTTCATTATACCGTTTTGGGATAATTAAGTCAAGGGGAGATGCTATGAGAATCAGAGAACTGCGAAATGAACAACGTATCACACAGCTGAAGATGGCTTTAGATCTAAATATGTCTCAGAATACGATCAGCCGCTATGAAAACGGAGAACGGGAACCGGGTATTGCAGAGCTGATCCGCATTGCGGACTATTTTCATGTCAGTATTGATTATCTGGTGGGAAGAAGCGACAGCCGGGAATATGATAAATAGAAAAGAACCGCCTTGGGCGGTTCTTTTGGCATATATTGACCTTTATAGCAGCTCTTATTTCTCCGGCCATGCGGGATAGTCCCGCTGGATGTAGGTGCAGACCTCCTGCCGGTCGATCCCCAGCGCCACCGCCAGCTCGCCGTACAGCTGCTCCTCCGCCCGGCGCAGATACCGCTCGTCCAGCTGGCTGACCTTCCGGCCATGCTGCAGCGCCCAGTGACGGCGATGGCAGACATGCTTTATCATGGCGGCCATGCGGCCGCAGTCATAGGAGGTCACCACATCGTGGTAGTGATCCTTGGCGGCCCGCTGGCCCGGGCCGGCGGGCTCCTCCGGCGGCAGCTGAGGCAGCGCCGCCAGAAAATCGGCGGCCTCCTGCGCCGTCATGACGGGGCGCATCAGCACCCGCGTGTCCACCGGCGTCATCACCTGTCCGGAGCGGTACAGCGGCGAAAGCGTATAGTATTCCTTCGTCTTGTCGTAGCCCGACGTGTGGGGCGTGCCGACGCCGTCCACACGGCAGACACCCTCGCCGCCGTAAACCACCAGATCGCCTACTGTAAACATGACTGCTCCTCTCTCCATACAAAACACACAACAAAACACTGAAAAAAGCACGGCCCCATGGCCATGCGCCTTACATTTATTGGTAATAGTATACCACAGATCTCGACAAAATGTAAGAGGAAAATTCAAATTTTTACAGAAAAAACGTCTCTTGCTCCAGTGCAAGAGACGTTTTTTGGCAGAAATTACCGGATTATTTGAACAGCCACCGGCAAATGAGGATCACCACGCAGGCGCCGCCCATGCCGATAAGGAACGAGCCGAGGGAGTTCCGGGCCACCAGACCGATGGCACCCGCCAGCCAGTTGCCCACGCCGCTGCCCACGATGCCCAGAATGATGTTGCGCAGGATGCCGCCCTTGCTGCCCATCAGCTTACCGGCCAGCCAGCCGATGATGCCGCCCACAATAATAGACCAGATCATATGTAGCTCTCCTTTATGATTACTTTCCACTGGCGCGGTCCTGCTGGATCAGCAGCTTCAGCGCTTCGACGCCCACGGTGACGGCGGAGGTGGTGTCCTCGTTCATGTCCTGATCGAGCCCCGCGGCTTCCCGCTCCTGATTCCAGATCACATGAAAGCAGCTGCCGCAGCGGCAGTGCAGGGCGTTGGCTACCACGAACAGCGCCGCACTCTCCATCTCGCTGGCCTTGACGCCCAGACGCTTCCACGCTTCCCACTTGTTCAGCAGCTCATAGGATACGGGCATACGCGCCGGGGAATGCTGACCGTAGAAGGAGTCCTTGCACTGCACCACGCCCACCTGCGTGCGCTTGCCCATGGCTTTGGCCGCCTGCACCAGCGCGGTGGTCACCTCGAAATCCGCCACCGCAGGGTATTCAATGGGGGCGTATTCCCGGCTGGTATGCTCGAAGCGGATGGCGCCGGTGGCGATGACCACGTCGCCGCTGCGGACATCCAGATCGATGCCGCCGCAGGTGCCCACGCGGATGAAGGTATCCGCACCGATGTTGTGCAGCTCCTCCATGGCAATGGAGGCTGACGGGCCGCCGATGCCGGTGGAGCAGACGGAGACCTTCTCGCCCAGCAGCGTGCCGGTATAGATGGTGTACTCCCGGTTCTGGGAGACAAAATGCGCGTCGTCAAACAGCGCGGCGATCTTCTCGCAGCGGCCGGGGTCGCCGGGCAGGATCACATAGCGGCCCACGTCACCCTCGACGCAGCGGATATGAAACTGTTTTTCCAGTTTTTGCATAACGCACCTCCAAGTGATTGCAAATCGTTATATAAATGATGGATATTACAGAAAGTATTTAACGCAAAAAGAGTGGATTATTATTTTACCACAGTTCGCGGAAAAATGCAACGCTGGCAGAAGTTACAGCGGGAGTTTCGCCGGAAATCGACCATACTATCCTCGACACGGTTTCGCGTGCCTGACTTTTGCGAAAAGGAGGATGGGATATGAAGGAAAAAGTGATCGCGCTGACTATGGCGGCGCTGCTGGCGCTGGCGCTGACCGGCTGCGGCGAGGACAAGAGCAACACCAACCGCCCCGGCAGCGACAGCAACAACACCACCAACAACGGCAGTACCAATAACGATGCCAACGGCGGCACGGTGGATGACGGCGTTACCGACAGCAACGGCACCACCCGGAACGGTACGGGCCGCAGCGGCTACGGCGCTTACCGGGACAACGGCAGTGACAGCGCCTTCAACGACAACCACGGCAGCACCTTCGGCGGCGTGGGCGAGGAGCTGAAGGAGGACGCCCAGCAGTTTCCGCCCACGGTGTGGGACAGCATGACCGGGAACCATGGCGCCAGCGGCACCGCCACATGGCGGCAGATGCTGGAGAACGGCTTCGTGCATGACACCGACGGCTTTTTGCTGGACGGCGAGAATGCCTGCTGGTCATAAGGAAACGGGGCGGAGGACAGCGCGTGCCTCCGCCCTTCTGCCGTTCTGACGGCGGCAGGCGGAACATATGCTGAAGGGTGTGCAGCGCCGTGGGACGGACGCGGCGTGACGCAAAAAAGCCGGGGCTGGAAAAGCAGCCCCGGTTTTTTCATGAAAGGAGAGAGAATAACAATGTGAAAAACAATACTTTCTTGGTCTGGTGCTACTATACAACAGCAGGGGGCGGATGTCAACGAGTATGACAAACAATTCACAAATTGTTCACAGCACCGACAGCGGTTTCCTCTTGACGATTCAAAATGTCTGTGGTAGTATTTAGCGTGCTAATTTTTAGTATGCTAAATATTTAAAATCATATTCGCAAAGGAGGAGTTGCCATGGGATGCCGGGATATTCATGATGCGACGCAGATCGGCATGCTGATGGGCTATTGCGACCACCAGATGCACCGGCTGATGACACGGATGCTGCGGCAGTACGACGTATCGCCCATGCAGTGCCGGACGCTGACCTTTCTGCGGGAGGCCGAGGGCGAGGTGAACCAGCGGATGCTGGAGGAGCATTTGATGGTAAAGCCCTCCACCGCCAGCGGCATCGTGGGACGGCTGGAGGAAAAGGGGCTTGTGCGCCGCCAGACCAGCGAGAGCGACGGCCGGTGCCGTATCCTTGCGCTGACTGACAGCGGGCGGCAGTTCTACGCCCAGTTCTGCGCCATCGCCGATCAGGTGAACACGCAGGCGGGGCAGGGACTTTCCGGGGAGGAAAAGGATACGCTGCGGCGGCTGCTGCTGCGGATCGCAGACAATCTCAGCGAAACTCAGGAGGACACAGAATGAAAACATTTTTCCCATATACCAAGGGCTACCGGCAGTGGATCCTGCTGGGCGTGCTCTGCTCCATCGCGGAGGCGGTGCTGGAGCTGGAGCTGCCCCAGGCCATGAGCGAGATCGTGGACGTGGGCATCGCCAACGGCGACCGGAGCTATATTCTGCTGACGGGCTTGAAAATGCTGGTGCTGGCGCTGCTGGCACTGGCGGGCGGCGTAGGCGCGGCGGTGTTCGCCGCCAAAGCGTCCATGGGCTTCGGCGCGCAGGTGCGTCAGGCGGAGTATGAGCAGGTGCAGCGCTTCTCCTTCGCCAACATCGAGCATTTCTCCACCGCCAGCCTCATCACCCGCCTGACCAACGATGTGTCGTCGGTGCAGATGACGCTGTTCATGGGCATGCGCATGTGCATCCGCGCACCGGTCATGCTCATTACCGCGCTGGTGAAGGCATTGCAGATCAGCCTTGACCTGAGTCAGGTCTTTCTGGTGACGGTGCCCCTGCTGATCATCGCAGTGGTCATCGTGATCCGCTATGTGGGGCCATTCTTTACCGCATTGCAAAACGTTACCGACGACGTGAACCTTGTGGTGCAGGAGAATCTGAACGCCGTGCGCGTGGTGAAATCCTTCGTCCGTGAGGACGAGGAGACCGAGAAGTTCCGCCAGCGCAACGACAAGCTGCGGGACACCGCCCAGCGGGCATTTGGCTTTGTGGTGATGTTCATGCCTATCATGATTTTGCTGATGGGCGGCAGCATCGTGGCCCTGATGTGGCTGGGCGGCCATGACGTGGCGGAGGGCACCCTCATGTCCGGCGACCTGATGGCCTTCTTTACCTACGCCAGCGAGATCCTGATGTCCCTGATGATGGTGTCCATGGTGCTGATGATCCTGACCCGCGCCATTGCCTGCGGCAAGCGTATCAAGGAGGTGCTGGAGGAGCAGCCGGAGATCACCGACGCACAGGCTGACAACGGCCTGACCGTGGAAAACGGCGACATCCGCTTTGAGCATGTGTACTTCAAGTACCATCCCACGGCGGAGGCATGGAACCTGAACGACATTGACCTGCACATCGAAAGCGGCATGACGGTGGGTATTCTGGGCGGCACCGGCAGCGCCAAGTCCACGCTGGTCAGCATGATTCCCCGGCTTTACGAGGTCAACAAGGGTGCGGTCTATGTGGGCGGACACAACGTAAAGGACTATACCATGGAAGCGCTGCGTGACGGCTGCGCCATGGTCTTGCAGAAGAATACCCTGTTCTCCGGTACCATCCGGGAGAACCTGCGGTGGGGCCGCGAGGACGCCACCGACCAGGAGATCGCCGACGCCTGCCGCATGGCCTGCGCCGACGAGTTTATCGAGAAAATGCCCGACGGGTACGACACCCACATTGAGCAGGGCGGCACCAACGTGTCCGGCGGCCAGAAGCAGCGCCTGTGCATCGCGCGGGCCATCCTGCGGCGGCCCAAGGTGCTGATCATGGACGACAGCACCTCCGCCGTGGATACCGCCACCGACGCCAAGATCCGCGCCGCCCTGAAGGACACCCTGCCCGGCACCACCAAGCTGATCATTGCCCAGCGTGTTACCTCCGTGATGGACGCGGACATGATCCTTGTGCTGGACGACGGACACATCGTGGGGCAGGGCACCCACGCGCAGCTGCTGGACAGCTGCGACATCTATCGCGAGGTCTATGAATCCCAGCAGGAAGGAGTGAGCATCGATGGCTGACAACAAGACGAGAGCGCCCCGGGGCGGCGGACATGGCGGCCCCAACGGTCACGGCTTCCAGCGGCCCAAGGACATGAAGGGCACCTTCAAAAAGCTGATGACCTATGTGGGCAAATACAAGGCGGCGCTGGTGCTGGTGGCGGTGTGCCTGATCCTCAGCACTGTGGGCAGCGTGGCCTCCAGCTATATGCTCAAGCCGCTGCTGAATAACTATATCCTGCCCGGCGATTTTCCCGGTCTGCTGAAAAT
>CAVBAZ010000004.1:0-2170 GCA_963593515.1 Bacteroidaceae bacterium | reverse complement strand
GTTCCAGACCGACATCACAGAGGGTTCTTTCAAGTGGCTGGATGACCCGTGGCCCTGGGATGAAGGAGGAAACGAGTAATGTTTGTCTATGAAAAGAAATTGCAGTACCCTGTGAAAATCAAAAACACCAATCCGAAGCTGGCCGCGCTGATCATCAGCCAATACGGTGGTCCAGACGGCGAATTGGGAGCATCCCTGCGGTATCTCAGCCAGCGCTACTCCATGCCGTATCCGGAGCTGAAGGGCCTGCTGACCGACATCGGCACAGAGGAAGCGTCATGCGCCCTAATTTTGGCGCGGTACTTCTCCAGACCGTCCAGCACATATGTCCATTTAGCGGGCAGCAGATTCAATGCCACCTCTACCCTGCCGTCCTGATACATGGTCATGTGGTGCAGCAGGCGGCCATAGAAGCTGTCGTCCGCTGTCTGGCCGGTGACGATACCGGTGATGGCGGCGCGGATATCCGGCTTGAGCGTTCTGGTATCGGTATCCAGCTTCTGCCGCTGGCGGATAGCCTCCAGCTTTTCTTGTGTCCGGCTGATTTCCGCTTCGCAGCGGGCCTTGGCCCGTTGAAAATCCGTTTTGCTGAGGGTCTGGTCGAGGAAACGGTCGAGGATCGCATCGCTGCGGCTTTGCAGCTTCTCTAATTCCAGTTCTAAGCGGCGCAGTTCCTGTTGCCCATCATCTCCACCGTTGGATAACACCCGCTCCACAATGCGGGTAAGGTCGGAGATGATGGCCTTTTTATCCAGCGTCACAGCGGCCACTGAACGGCGAAGAATATCCATAGCCACATCCTCCCGTATCTGGCGGCCTACGCTGCATCCCAAAGAGTTCCCTGCTCCGTCCGTGCGGCGCAGGCCCTCGTTGGTGGCGGTGAAGCAGCACCAGCGGCGGTAGGAACCGCCATCCTTGCGGGTCTTGGTGCGGCGGACGAAGCTCTTACCGCACTCGCCGCAGCGTATCTTGCCGGACAGCGGATAACGGTTGCCGTGGCCGCCGCTGCCCTGCGCCCGGTTGCGACGTCGCAACTCCTGTTGGACAGCCTGCCACGTTTCACGGTCGACGATGGGCTCGTGGTGGTCTTTGATCTCTACCATCGGCTCCTGACCGTGGTTGTAGCGCTTTTCATGAGTCAGAAAGTCCGGCGTGTAGGTCTTTTTCTGCACCAGATCGCCGCAATACTTTTCGTTCTTCAGAATCTTTGTCACGGTGGCCGACGACCAACTGCAATTTCCCCGGCTGCTGAGAATACCAGCCTCCCGCAGTTCGCGGGCAATGGTGCCGCAGCCTTTGCGCTCATCCAGATACTTGCGGAAGATCATCCGAACGATCTCCGCGCCCTCCGGATTGACGGTCATCTTGCCGCCCTGCACATCGTAGCCCAGCAGTGAGCCGCCGAATACCACGCCTTGCTCCATGCTGCGGGTCTGTCCCCACTTGGAGCGATCGGAGGTCTTGCGGCTCTCCTCCTGCGCCACGGAACTCATGATGGACAATCGGAACTCGCTGTCGTGATCCCGCGTGTCGATGTTGTCATTGAGAAACAAAACACCTACGTCCCGCCGCCGAAGCTCACGGGTGATCTTCAAAGCGTCCACTGTATTGCGGGCAAAGCGGCTGACCTCCTTGGTCACGATCAGGTCGATTTTCCCCATCTCCGCCGCGTGGATCATGCGGTTGAACTCCACTCTTTTTCGGGTGGATGTCCCCGATATGCCCTCGTCGGCTGCTGTACAAAAAGGACTAATAAATTCACGCTGTGCAGGATTCCCGGCGCAGAGTCTCCATCAGAGCTTTGATCTCATCGGCAAGGTTCAGCCGGATGTCCATGTGTCCGTCCGGGTAGATGGTGACGGACTTTAATAGCTCAGTGGAAATTTTCCTGGTCAGCGCCGTAATGCCCGCGTAGCTCTTGAACTGCTCGATTACGGCATTGCCGCCGTCGTCGCTGCCGCTCATTTTTCGCTCCAACTCCAGGATCGTGCGGGAGATTTCCTCCGCCTGCGCCGTCATGCTTTTCTTTTGCGCCGCAAAGCTTTCACGGGATATCTCGTCCTCTACCAGTCCTTCATAGAGGTCTTGCAGTCGCTTGTCAAGCCGGGCTTTCCTGCTCTGGAGCGTCTGCAAGCGCCGCTGTGCCTGCTTGCGGTCAAGCTGCCTCCGT
>CAVBAZ010000003.1:0-2275 GCA_963593515.1 Bacteroidaceae bacterium | reverse complement strand
GGGTTTCATAACCCCGTCGGTGCCTTTCGCAGAAAGGCGGATTATAGATATGAAAAACATGCGACAGGAAAAGCTGCTGCAGATCATCAGCGAGGAGGCCATCGAGACCCAGGAACAGCTGCTGCAGCGGCTGAATGAGCTGGGCATCCGTTCCACCCAGGCCACCATTTCCCGGGACATCAAGCAGCTCCATCTGGTGAAGGAGCCTACCGGTCAGGGCCGCTACCGCTATGCGGTGTCGGTGCATAAGACGAAGCTGAACTTCGCCGACAAGCTGCGCACCATCTTCCGCGAGAGCGTGATCAGCGTGGAAGCAGCTCAGAACATCGTGGTGCTGAAAACCATCGAGGGTATGGCCAACGGTGCGGCCTTCGCGCTGGACAACATGGGCGATACCGACATCGTGGGTACGCTGGCCGGTGACGACACCATCTTTCTGGTGTTCCACGACAACATGCAGGCATTGGATTTCTGCGAACAGGTGAAACAGATGCTGCGCTGACGCGCAACGGAGGGCTGCTATGCTGGAACTGCTTCATATCGAGAATATCGCCATCATCGAGGAGGCGGAGATCGCTTTCCGTCCCGGCTTCAACGCCCTGACGGGCGAGACCGGCGCCGGTAAATCCATCGTCATCGACGCCATGAGCGCCGTGTTGGGCCAGCGCACCTCCCGCGACCTGATCCGCACCGGCGCCAATAAGGCGTTCGTCAGCGCGCTGTTCTCCCATGTAGACCCCACGCTGTGCGAGGAGTTGGGTGCTGCGCCAGACGAGAATGGCGACCTGATGCTCCAGAGGGAGATCGGTGCGGACGGCAAGAACGTCTGCCGTGTGGGCGGACGGCCTGTCACCGTGTCCCAGCTGCGGACGCTGGGCAGCCGTCTGGTGAACATCCACGGTCAGCACGACGGCCAGCAGCTATTGGACGAGGAGCAGCATCTGGCGTATCTGGACAGCTTCGGTAAGGTGGACGGCCTTTTGGAAACATATGCTGACAAGTATAACAACTTAACAGATATCCGCCGCAAAATAAACGCTTTGCAAATGGACGAAGCAGAGAAGGCGCGGCGGATGGATACCCTGCAATACCAGATCAATGAGCTGGAACGGGCCAAGCTGAAGCCCGGCGAGGAGGAAGAACTGCAAGGCCGCCGCAATCTGCTGCGGAATGCCGAGAAGTTCATCTCTGCCGTGTCGGGGGCGGACTATGCCCTGAACGGCGGCGAGGACGGCAGCGGCGTGCTGAACCTGCTGCGGCAGGCCCAGGACGCGCTGGGCACCGTGCGCCATCTGGACGAGGGCTTCAACGCCCTGTACGAGCGCTTGGAGAGCGCGTACAGCGAGGCGTATGATATCGCCTTTTCCGTGGCGGAGCAGCGGGAGAATTTTGATTTTTCCCCCAACGAACTGGACGAGGTGGAGGGCCGGCTGGATCAGCTGTACCGTCTGAAAAAGAAGTACGGCGCGACGGTGGAGGACATGCTGGCGTATCTGGACAACTGCCGCAAAGAGCTGGACGATATCGCTTACGCAGGCGATGCGCTGGCCCGGCTGGAGAAGGACTGCGCCAAGGCGGAGAAGGCCGCCCGCAAGGCCGCGGAGGAGCTGTCCGCCGCCCGCAAGGCTGCCGGTGAGGCGCTGTCCCAGGCCATCCTGACGGAGCTGCGGCAGCTGGATATGGGCAAGATCCGCTTTCAGGTGGATTTTGCCGAGAAGCCGCTGGATGCCACAGGCATGGATCAGGTGCGGTTCCTCATGTCCGCCAATCTGGGCGAGGAGCTGAAGCCCATCAACAAGATCGCCTCCGGCGGCGAGCTGGCCCGCATCATGCTGGCCATGAAGAACGTCCTCAGCGAGCAGGATCATGTGGCCACCATGGTGTTTGACGAGGTGGATACCGGCGTCAGCGGCCGGGCCGCCCAGAAGGTGGCCGAGAAGATGGCGCGCATCAGCCGCCATAAGCAGGTGCTGTGTGTCACCCATTTGCCCCAGCTGGCCGCCATGGCGGATACCCACTTCTCCGTGGAGAAGGGGGAGGCCAATGGCCGCACCTTCACCCAGGTGCGGCAGCTTGACCGGAAGCAGCGTCAAATGGAGCTGGCCCGCCTGACCGGCGGCGCTCATGTGACGGAAACTATGTTACAGGGCGCGGAGGAACTGCTGACCCAGGCGGAGAAATTCCGGGCGGAGATGTGAAGCATTTACGCGCGGTAGGAAGAAGTTTGAAACAAAGTAAGAATCGCGGACACCCCGAAAAAGAGCGCAAAAACCAA
>CAVBAZ010000002.1:0-5037 GCA_963593515.1 Bacteroidaceae bacterium | reverse complement strand
CGGGTTTCATAACCCCGTCGGTGCCTTTCGCAGAAAGGCGGATTATAGAAATGAGATGGAGATCATGACCAGACAGAGAAGAAAAAGAAGCCTGCTCCCGCTCGTGTTGGCTATTGTACTGGCGGCGGTGATCGCGGCGGCACTGCTGGTGATCCGTTCGCTGCGGCCCGCCCAGCAGCCGGAAGAGCCAGACCCTCACGAAGGACAGATCTATGTGAACGACGGCGCCAACATGGTGTGGCTGACGCCCCACGAGAACTTTGCCGTCAGTCCGCTGCGGCGCTGGCAGTTCGTGACGCTGAACGACAAGCCCCACTATCAGGGCAGCGATTTTACCACCCGCCGGGGCATCGACCTGTCGGTGTTCCAAGGCGACGTGGATTGGGATAAGGCTGCGGCGGACGGCGTGGAATTTGCCATCATCCGCCTTGGCTACCGGGGCTACGGCAAGGGCGCTTTGCAGCCGGACGAGCTGTTCACCGGCCATCTGGACGGCGCACACGCCGCCGGTATCGACACCGGTGCGTACTTCTTCTCGCAGGCCCTGACGGCGGAGGAGGGCAGAGAGGAAGCCCAATATGTGCTGGAGCAGCTGGACGGCCGCAAAATGGAAATGCCCATCTACTTCGACTGGGAGCCCATCGCGGCGGAGGATTCCCGCACCAACGGCTATGACTATGCCCACCTGACCGACAGCGCCGTGGCCTTCTGCCAGACCATCGAGGAAGCGGGCTACCGGGCCGGTGTTTACATCAACCGCCAGCAGGGGTACTATCACTACGACCTGAGCCGCTTGGCGGACTATTCCCTCTGGGTGGCGGATTACAACAGCTATCCCGACTTTTATTACCGCTTCGACATGTGGCAGTATACCGCCAGCGGACAGCTGGACGGCATCGACATTCAGGTGGACATGAACCTGATGTTTGTCCCAAAGGGTGAATAAAAAGAACTCCGTGCGCTGCGGCGCACGGAGTTCTTGCATATAGAAAAAGCAGCCTGTCCAATGGACAGGCTGCTTTCAATTCTCAGCTTTTCTTGCCGTGCTGGGCCTTCATGCGGCGCTCGTGGTTCAGGATGGTCTTGCGGATGCGGAGGTTCTTGGGGGTAACCTCCAGCAGCTCGTCATCCGCCAGGAACTCCAGGCACTGCTCCAGACTCATCTTCCGGGGCGGCACCAGACGCAGGGCGTCGTCGCTGCCGGCGGCACGGGTGTTGGTCAGCTGCTTCTTCTTGCAGACGTTCACCACGATGTCCTCCTGCTTGGGGCTGATGCCCACCACCATGCCCTCGTACACGCCCACGTTGGCGCCGATGAACAGCACGCCGCGCTCCTGCGCGTTGAACAGGCCGTAGGTAATGGACTCGCCGGTCTCGCTGGCCACCAAGGAGCCGGTGTTGCGGCGGGTCAGCTCGCCCTTATAGGGGGCGTAGCTGTCAAACACGCTGGCCATGATGCCCTCGCCGCGGGTGTCGGTCAGGAACTCGTTGCGATAGCCGAACAGGCCGCGGCTGGGAACAAGGAACTCCACCTTCATGCGGTTGCCGATGGGGGTCATCTCCGTCAGATCGGCCTTGCGGGCGCCCAGCTTTTCGATGACCGCACCCACGCTCTCGCTGGGCACGTCCACCACCAGACGCTCGATAGGCTCGCACTTCTTGCCGTCGATGGTCTGATACAGCACGCGGGGAGGGGACACCTGGAACTCATAGCCCTCGCGGCGCATGGTCTCGATCAGGATGGACAGGCTCATTTCGCCGCGGCCCGCCACGTTGAAGGCATCCATCACTCCGTCGATCTCGCTGACCCGGAGGGACACGTCCTTCAGCGTTTCGCGCCACAGACGGTCGCGCAGCTGACGGCTGGTGACGAACTTGCCCTCCCGTCCGGCAAAGGGGCTGTCGTTGACGGAGAAGGTCATCTCCACCGTGGGGGCGCTGATCTTCACGAAGGGCAGCGGCTCCACACAGGAAGGCGCGCAGATGGTGTCGCCGATGGTGATGTCGCCGATGCCGCTGAGGGCGATAATGTTGCCGGCGGTAGCCTCGGTGATGGGCACCTTGCCCAGACCGGCGAACTCGTACATGCTGACGGCCTTGGCCTTCTTGGCGGGCGCGTTGGGATCATGGTAGTTGCACACCGCGATCTCCTGATTCTGCTTCAGCACGCCCCGCTCGATACGGCCGATGGCGATACGGCCCACAAACTCGTTGTAGTCAATGGCGCTGACCAGCATCTGGAAGGGCTGGTCGAGGTCGGCCTCCGGCGCGGGGATATAGTCCAGAATGGTGTCAAACAGCGGCTTCAGGTCGGTGCCCACCACGTCGAGGGAGTAGCTGGCGGTGCCGTTGCGGGCGGAACAGAACAGCATGGGGCTGTCCAGCTGCTCGGGGGTAGCGTCCAGATCCAGCAGCAGCTCCAGTACCTCGTCGATGACCTCGTGGATGCGCTGGTCGGGGCGGTCGATCTTGTTGATGACCACGATGACCCGGTGGCCCAGCTCCAGCGCACGGCTCAGCACAAAGCGGGTCTGGGGCATGGGGCCCTCGGCGGCGTCCACCAGCAGGATGACGCCGTTGACCATCTTCAGGATGCGCTCCACCTCGCCGCCGAAGTCGGCGTGCCCCGGGGTGTCCACAATGTTGATCTTGGTGTCGCCATACTGGATGGCGGTGTTCTTGGCCAGAATGGTAATGCCGCGCTCGCGCTCCAAATCGTTGGAGTCCATAACGCGCTCCACGGTCTCCTGATTCTCGCGGTATACGCCGCCCTGCTTCAGCATCTGATCCACCAGCGTGGTCTTGCCGTGGTCAACGTGGGCGATAATGGCGATATTTCTCAGTTTTTCGTTCTGCAAAGGAAAAACCCCTTTCTCTTGGGTATAATTTCATCAACCTTGCTATTATATTCCCTGAGTGATTCGATTGCAAGGGGTTTTGACAACTTTTTCTCTTATTTTCGTTGACAAACCGGCGCTCCATGGAGTAAAATACAGCTTGCATATGCCTCCGTAGCTCAGTTGTATAGAGCGACCGCCTCCTAAGAGAACCGACCTGATTTCAACTAGCAAAAACCAATCTTCCTATATGCCTCCGTACCTCACCGGGATAGAGGGCCCGCCTCCTAAGCGGGATGTAGCGTGTTCGAGTCACGCCGGGGGTGCCACAAACCCTTACGCCACAAGCGTTTGCGGGTTTTGTGCTTGCTAATAAAAGTTGAATGGTTAGCAAGCATTTTGATTGGTTAGGCCCCTTTTCATTAGCAGGATTTTTGCTAATATTAGCAGAAATTTTCGCTTTTGGAGAGGGGCCTTTGCTAATACGACATTTCGACAGGTTGAAATCTTTGCTAATCGGCTCTTCTACGGATTAGCAGTTTTGGATGGACTGGGCGACTTTGATTAGCAACTCAGGATTGCTTTGCAGGATGGCCTTGAGGGCAGCTTCAGCAGCTTCGGGCGACACCTGAGCATTGGTAGGTAAAGCAGTGCTTTCCGTGCCGTTTCCACCGAGGAAGCCGTCCATCTTCTGCGCAACATTGAGCCGGTCATTGGCGAAAGAGTGATTTCCGTACCGGCGTGTCAGCATCTCAAGATTTGCCCAACCACCGGCTTGACGGACGGAGTTGTAATCTCCATGTGACAACACCAGTTTAGCCGTTGCGCTTGTATGGCGGAGACTGTGAAACACGTAATCTTCCGCGTTGATATTGGGGTCGTCCAGCTCACTGAGGATATCTTTGAACTTTTTGTTCAGATGCTCTGTCATAACAGGCCGGCCATTGGCCTGACAGATCACGAGGTTATAGTCTGCGTATCCTTCGGGGCCAAGTTCTTCTTTTAACTCATCCTGCAATTCCTTCAAAACGGCTAACGCCTGCATTGTGCTGGAAGGTACATCAACTTTGCGAATAGTTTCCTTGGTCTTGGGTTGCTTCAGCATAATGCTTGTTTTCGTTCCGGGATAAAGGTTGGGGAACGTAAAGAGGATTTTCATCTTAGGAAGTTTCGCCGTTTCTTTTCCTATGCGATCAATGACGCGGTCAATTTCAATTTGTTGTTTTACCATGTCTACATGATCCCACTGTAAAGCACCAATCTCACCGCCACGTAGCGTACAGGCAATTGCGAGATGAATCGCACAGTGCATAAGGTAGTAGTCGTAATACTCTTTGCGGCAGGTAAAATCGAGTATTTTCAGGATATGCTCAGGCTCCAGAACATTGCGTTCCTGTTCCTCATGTTCAGGAAGAGTTGCTTTGTTGAACGGGTTTGTACTGATGTATTCCCATTTGACCGCCAGATTGAAAGCGCAGCGCACGACCTTATGAATATCATGAACTGTTGATGGAGTCACATGTTCTTGTCGCTTCCTACCCAAATTTGCGGCAGGTTCAGCCTCTTGCAGCAGAAAGTCATAGTAGTCGTCTACAGTCTTTGTCCGAATCGATTTCAGTTTTTTGTCGCCCAGATAAGGATGAACATAGTTTTCCAGCAGGCCAACATTTCCTGCATAGGTAGACGCGACCCAGCGTTTTGCTCCGTATCTCTCAATGAACTCATACAGAAATTCGCTTACGGTCATGTCGTCGCCCTTTGTTTTGACTTTGACCACACCTTCATGTTCCAGCTTTGCTTTCAGGGCTTTGGCGGCTGTATAGCTCAAGCCGGAATCCCAGACCTGATGACGGTCTTTGCCTGTTCCTTCGTAGTGGACAACGGAAAAGGTTTTTCCTCTTCTTACGATAGAAGCCATTCTAAATCTCCCTTCTTATTCTATGCTATCAAGCCAAGCATCAAAAGAAGGTTTGGAAATGCGAACATACTTGCCGACACGGACGGTCTTGAACAAAGACTTCCGACAAAGAACATAGGCCATACTGCGGCTGATTTGAAGAATGTCCGCAATTTCCTGTACCGAATATGTTCTTTTATCCGCATTAGCCTGAGTAGCTATGTTGTTTACTTCAACTGCCATACAACAACTCCTCGTATAATAAGTTTCAAAGTTAATATTTCAGGTATCAGCAGGCTTTGA
>CAVBAZ010000001.1:0-4116 GCA_963593515.1 Bacteroidaceae bacterium | reverse complement strand
TCGCCCACCTCGATACGGTCCACTAATGCGAACAGGATGCTCTCGTCCAGCGCCGTGATCTCCGTATAGCGGCGGATCACATCCATCCAGCGGTTTGCGTCCTGCTTCGTTTCCACCTGCAAGCGGACCTTCTTCTCCAGCTCCGGGATGGCGGCAGCCTTTTCCGCGCGCTCCGCCTCATACTTTCGCATGAGTGTCTGGAACACCGTCTGCGGGATCGCGCCGGTGCATTTGTCCTCGTAGAGATTCTGCATAAGCCGTTCCAGCTCAGTCACACGCGCCGCTGCCGCTTTCAGTTCCTGCTCACAGGAGGTGACGCGGCTGCGGCTTTCCTTTTCCTTCATCCGGCTGATCTGCTCCGCCAGCCGCGCTCCGTCCACCTCGACGCAGCGGGCCTTTTCCCGGATGTCCGACAGCACCAGTTCCACCAGTACGTTCTCATAGATGGAGTGGATGGAGCAGGCGCTTTTGCCGCTTCTGGCGTAGTTGCCGCAGATGAAGGAGCTGTACCTACCCGGCGTTCCATCCTTGTAGGTAAACCGCTCGATGTGGTTGCGCATCTTAAAGCCGCAGTCGGCGCAGTAGACAAGGCCGGTGAAGATGCTTCGGATGCCGTCCGTAGGTGGCGTCTTGCGGACTTTCTTTTTGTCGATGCTGACCACGGTATCCCATATCTCCCGGGAGATGATAGGCTCATGGGTTCCCTCCACCCGAATCCATTCCTCCTCCGGCTTGTTGATGAGCTTGCGGGACTTATAGGAAAGGGTGCCGGTTTTGCCCTGCACCATGTTCCCGATATAGACCTCGCTGCGGATGAGGGATTTGACGGTGTTCTCCGCCCACTTGTGGTTGACGTTGCGGGGGTCGGTGCGTCCCTGACGCTGATAGTAGAGCGCACCGGGCGACAGCACGCCCTCCTCGTTGAGCGTTACGGCGATGGCGCGAAAGCCCATGCCGGAGGCGCGCATGGCGAAAATGCGGCGCACCATGGGTGCGGTTTCCTCGTCGATGACGAGATGGTGCTTATCCGCAGGGTCGCGCTTGTAGCCGTAGGCGGGGTATGTACCCATGAACTTGCCGTTCTCCGCACAGGCCCGCTTGACCGCCTTGACCTTTTTGGAGGTGTCCCGGCTGTAAAATTCGTTGAATAAGTTCAAAAAGCACATGACGTCGGTGCTGCCGTTGCGGCTCTCCGTGTCGATGCCGTTATTAAGAGCGATGAAGCGGCAGCCCAGCGATGGGAACAAATAGTCCGTGTACTGGCCGAACTCGATGTAGTTGCGGCCGAAGCGGCTGAGATCCTTTACGAGGATCAGGTTGATCTTCTTCGTCTTCACATCTTCGATGAGGCGCTTTACACCGGGACGGTCGAAATTCGTACCTGAATAACCGTCATCGATATAGGTATCGATCTCGTTCCAGCCCCGCTGGCGCACATAGTTTTGGAGCAGGAGCTTCTGATTCTCAATGGATACGGATTCTCCGTCCCGCTCATCGTCGTTGGAAAGGCGGCAGTAGATGCCCACGTTGTATGTCTTTTCAATCATCTGTATTTTACCTCCCGATTCTCTGCGATTCATACATCCGTGCGGCGTGATGGCTCTCGCAGGTTTTCCCTGCAAGAATATGATACCGGGGATACCATCTTCGCGCAAGGATGCCGCCGCAGGGAGGCTGATAGTCTGTCAGGAAGCGTGGCAGCTCTGCGCCGCAGCCGGTTCCGGCTCTGACATGGCGCGGCGCACCGCAAGCTGCTCCAGCGTCCGGGCTAAATCCTTCTCGCCGGAAAATACGCTGGTCACGCGGTAAAGGGTCTTGCCGATCCTGACCTCCTTGTAGGAGGCGGAGGGCTTATTGGGGACGGCCTGCTGCATAAACGCACCTCCGTTTCAAAAAAAGTCATATTCACAGGCTATGAGAGCACAGCCTGTCCGTATTCGATAGAAAACAGCGCAGCCGCGCCGCGAGGGTTTTGCCGCCGTATGACATACGATGCTGCTCCGGCGCGGCTGCCTGCATATTCCTTTTGTGTTTGGATTGTTTGCTCGCCGTATTTGTCACGTCCCCCGGCGAAGGCTCCAAGAGCCTCTGGGACCGGCAGCAGCCGCCTTTGGCAAGGCTGTCCCATCCCCGCAGCGCCGTGGCTTGTAAGGCTCACGAGCGCCGCAGAGATCCCCCTCAAGTCAGTGGGAGGCCGTAGCTGGGGTTGCGTATCGCCCGCGCTGTCGTCGCGCCCGATGCCGCCACGCATCGGGTCAAAGGCCGCGTAGATCGCTCGGTCGTTTCCACATACCAATCACAAGCCCAACGAAGTGGGTCGTGATCGGAGATGAGAAGCAGCGTCGTGTACGGGCTTTCGGCAATAGCCGGAAGCAAAGGATACAGAGCTTGCTTCAACGACGTCCTGGCGGCGCGCCTTTCGTCGCTTGGCCGTCTGGCCGCGCGGGGTCTGTGCTGATGCCGGTGTCTATTCCGTTTTCAAGGAGCAGAGGCGAGGGAGATATAATCCCTCTCATATACCTCAAGAAAAAACGGGCTTTTTCGTAGGCTCAAATCAAAAGTTTTTCAAAAAATCTTTCAATGCCGAAAGCCCACGTCGAATGCTGTCACGGATTGCTCCTTCACGGACACATTCCATGTCGGCAATCTGCGTTTTGCTTTTCCCATCAAGGATATGCGCAAGCACACGCCGCCGCTGGGTTTCCGTGAGCTGCGTCAGCGCCTCGCGCATCGTCCGCTCCAGCTCCATGCGCTCCAGCGCCTCGTCCGGCCGCTCCGGCTTGATCAGCGCATCCGCCTCGATGCCGTCGCCGGCGTCCAGCGAATAGAACGCCTTGTTGTCTCGGATGTACTGTGCGTAGTTGATCTGAAGCCGTCTATCCTCATCAAGGAACGCGGCGATCTCGTCGGGGACCTCCACGAAGGTGTCCTCGGTGTACCACGGGTAGTGGTCTTTCAGGTTGATGTTTGTCATGTCGTTTCCCTCCGTTTGGATGTTTTTGTTTGGGATGCGGGCAAATCCAAACGAAGGGCGGCGGGGAGCGGCAGCCCACGGCGAAGCAGTGCCGTGAACGGCAAAAAGCGCCCACGCAGGCAGGAAAGCCTGTATGGGCGCTTTGGCGCAGTCCGATATTACGCAGGTCAGATACCGCCGCAGGGCATGGAACTCCCACGGCGGGCGGGTATGGCGTTATGTTGGCGGGGCGGCATACAGCCGCGTCAGCGGCACCTCCTGTGTTCTCCTGTCATACGCATGGGTCCCTTTCTCTGTGAAGGATATTGGAACAGCAAAAAACGGCGGCCACCCCATACAGAGCAGCCGCCGTTCTCCCTATGCCATACGCTGCTTTTCAGTACCGCAAGGTCAGGTGTTTCGTCATATCATTGTCTCAGGGCATTTCCGGGTCCTCCGCCAGCGTGACGCGGAACGCCTGCTCCGCCGCCCCTTCCGGCAGCAGCTTCGCCATGACCACCAGCCGCTGGTTGCCGGTGCTCTGCTTGTCATACTTCCGGCAGCAGGTGGAGAGGGTCAGAATCGTGTCTCCCTCGGAGAAGGTCACGCCGTCCATGTCCAGCCAGTTTTTCCGCTCCACGGTCCGGAAGAACTCTGTCAGGTCGCTGCCGATGGGATTGGGGTCGATATAGTCGAACTCAATGTCCGTAACAAAGCAGGCGGTGATCTGGAAGATCAGGTCGTCCCCGTCCACGGAGAGGTAGATATAGGGGTTCTCCCGCACGAAGTCCGCGTCCATGTAGCGGTGGAGCCTTGTAAAGCGCACCCCGTCCGGGTCGCAGTCGCTGGCGGAATGGCCGTAGATGACCGTGTTGGTATCCAGAGCGTCCCGCCCGCTGAGATGGTTCCGGCAGTCGGCGTAGTAGCAGCCCCATGTGCTGAACTCCCGCAGCTCGTCCCGGTTGAGGTAGTAGCCGTTGTCCGCCGCCTGCATCACGGGGGCGTCCACCTCCAGACCGGGGATACACAGCCACGCCGCGGTGTCGGGGTTGGTATTCTTCGCCTGGGCAAGCTCGGACTGCCTGCTGACGGCGGGGATGGGTTCGGCAGCCGTATCGGGACTGGAGGAACTGCCGGGGACCTCGACGGGGTCGGGGTCCTTC